>CAXTSK010000539.1:0-3948 GCA_964246655.1 uncultured Pyrinomonadaceae bacterium | reverse complement strand
GCGTGCTGGCGGCGTTTGTCGGCTTCGTGGTGATCTCGATGGTGCCGAACACGCTGCACACGCCGCTGATGTCCGGCGCGAACGCGATTCACGGCATCGTCGTGCTCGGCGGGCTGCTGCTGATCGGCCCCGCCGACCTCGGCACCCTGAAGACCGATACCTCGTCGGGCCGCCCCGTGACCACTGCAACGATCCCCGACGCGATGCGGGCGATGACCAGGTCGCGCGTGGCGGGCCTGCTCCGGCGGCTGCCGGCCGGGGGGGGGGGGGGGATGGGGGTCCCGCCCCGCGGCGGAGATTTCGAAAAGGTTAGGACTGCTCGACCCTTCGGAGCTAGAATCTTTGCGTGAGGCCGTGGCGCTCGCGGGGCGGCTCCCCCGGGCCGCGGACCTGGACGCCGAACTGGTCGCCCGCGCGCTGCGGAAAGACAAGAAGGCAATCGGCGGCAGCGTCCGCTGGGTGCTCCTCGAAGGTCTCGGGCACGCGCGCGTCGTGGACGGAAGAGAAGTCCCGGCGCGCGTCGTCCTCGCCGCCATCAACGCGGCGCTCGCGGCGCCCCCGCGTCCCCCAAAGTGAACCCGAGGGAACGTTACATGTGTACTTCAGAACAGTTGGGCCAGCGCGGCGGCGCGCGCATCAACTTCGTCGTCATCCTCCTCATCATCGCGCTCGCCGTCTATTCCGCCTACACCTACGCGCCGGTCGCGTACAACGCCTACCTCTACAAAGACTACATGCAGGAGACGGTGAACAGGGCCGCCTACCCGCCCGCCAAGAGCAGCAACTGGGTCGCGCAGCAACTGCGCGAGGCGGGCAAAGAGTACGGCCTGCCCGCGGACGCCGACATCAAGGTGGAGAACGAGGACGGCCACATCGCCGCCCACGTCACCTTCACGCGCTCCATCCAACTCCCCGGCTACGTTTACGAATACGACTTCGACCACACCGCGCGCAGCAGCGGGTTCATCAGGTAGTAGAGAAGTGAGCAGTAAGCGGTGAGCAGTGAGCAGTGGTTGAGTGAATGCACGTGATGCGTCTTAACTCAACCACTGCTCACTGCTCACCGCTTACTGCTCACTCTTAACTGCCTACTGCCATCTGCCTACCGCTTATCGACTTTTGCAATTGGATCAGGCCGGCGGGGGCGGCGGCGAGCCAGGTGGTTGGGCAGACGCCGCAGCGCGTGCAAGTGTCAACGGAAGGGCAGGGCGCGGTCGAGCGCGAGATTTGCGCGCGCTGATGTTCCTTCTCAAGGAAGGGGCGGCCCATGCCGGAATCGACAATCTCCCAGGGCAGCACCTCGTCGTAGCCGCGTGCGCGCGAGGTGTGGAAGGCCGGGTCGATGGCGGTCTCGCGCAAGGCGGCGGAGAGGTCGTCGCGGTGGCGGGTCATGGCCTCGATGACGCGCGCGACGCGGCGGTCGCCGGAGGAGAAGAGCGCCTGCTCGTGCGCGATGCGCGACGACATCACGCGCACCTCGACGTTCGGGATGCGCGCGAGGTTCTTCGAGAGCCACTTCAGGCGCCGCTTCAACTCGCGCTCCTCGCAGATGGGCTCCCATTGGAAGGGCGTGTTCGGCTTCGGCACGAAGCCGTTTAAGGCGGGGATGATTTTCCCCGCACGACCGAAGCGCCTGCCCGCTTCGAGCATCCTGTCCTTGATGCGCGCGACCAACTCGACCATCGCTTCGAGGTCTTCGTCCGTTTCGGTGGGCAGCCCCGCCATCATGTAGAGCTTGACGGTGAGCATGCCGCGGTCGAAGACGGCGCCGCAGATGTCCACGATCTCGTCGTTGGTCAGGTTCTTGTTGATGACGCGGCGCAGGCGGTCGCTGCCCGTCTCGGGCGCGACGGCGATCTGCTGGTCGCCGGACTCGACCAGGGCGTCTAACAGCTCGTCCTCAATCTGGTCGAGCCTCAGGGACGAGACTGATATCTTGTAGTCCATCTCGCGCAGGCCGCGCAGGATGTCGCTGATCTCGGGGTGGTCGCAGACGGCCGTCGAGACGAGGCCGATCTTGTCCGTGCGCGCGCGCCACTCCTCGGCCTTCCGCAGGATGTCGCGCGCGGGGACGACGCGCGGCGGCCAGTAGTTGAAGCCCGCCCAGCAGAAGCGGCACCCCTGCGAGCAGCCGCGCGAAATCTCGACGAGGAAGCGCTCGCCCATCTCGGCCGCGGGCGCCCAGATGATGGACGAGGGCGCGAAGACCTCGGGCTCTTTCAGCCTCTCGACGATGTCGGCATCGCCGCGCCTCATCGCGCGCCGGAGGCTTCCTTCCTTCGGGTTCTCGGCCGCGACGATGCGCCCGACGTTGGCGGGCACGCCCTCGAACTTCGGCGTGTAAGCCTCGACCGTGCCGTCCGATTTGTACGTCACGTCGTAGAGCGAAGGCGCGTAGAAACCGCGGCCGACGCGGGCGAGCTTCAAGAGCAGGTCTGCCTTCGTCCCGCCCTCTTCGATGTTCTCGAAGAGCAGGTCAACGAGTTTGGGGACGAGTATCTCGCCCTCGCCGACGGCGACCACGTCGGTGAACTCGGCGATGGGCTCGGGGTTGAGGAAGGAGGCGGCGCCACCCATCAGGACGAGCGGGTCGTGGTGCGTGCGGTCTTTCGCCCACACGGGCACGCGCGCGAGCTTGAGCATGCGCGCCATGTTGAGGAAGTCCGTCTCGAACGAGATGGAGAAGGCGACCACGTCGAAGTCGCGCACCGGCGTCTGCGACTCAAGCGTGAGCAGCGGCGTGTTCGTGCGCTCGTACTCGCGCAACTCCGCGTCGTCGGGCAGAAACACGCGCTCGCACGAGACATCGGGAACGCGGTTGAACAGCTCATAGACCGACTGGAACCCCAGGTTCGCCATCCCGACCGCGTACACGTTCGGGTAGCACAGGGCGACGCGAAGCTGCGCGCCGCGCTTAAGCGTCCACCCTTCTTCGGCGGCAAGCTTCCGCCTATAACTCTCTAAAATTTTTTTCGACATACTTCGGCCAAAACTAAAGACGGCAAGACTGAGTTAGATGCCTGAGTCTTGCCGCCAGTTTACCGCAGTTTCTACTTGCGTGACAGGAAGGAAGAGATTGGAAAGGTCAGGCCGGCGCTTTGAACTGCGCGCGGAACTCACGGAAGTCCGCGCGGAATTCACGGAAGTCCGCGCGCAGTTCGTGAACCAGCGCCCGCGCGCGGTCTAGCCGCGTGTCCATCTGTTCAAGCCTCTCATCAACGGCTGCGAACCTTCTGTCTATGCTTTCGCCGAGCGCATTAATGCGTTCGTTCATGCTTTCGCCGAGCGCGTTGATGCGTTCGAGAACCGTCTCAATCGTCGGCCGCGTGGTTGCCTCTTCAGACATCATTTAATCTCCGCCAAAAGATTAGCCCGTTGGCGGCCGGGCCTCGTCTGAAGATTACGCCCGCCGGGTGCAGGCGTCAACGCGCGCTACTGGCGCACGCTCTCAAGGAACGCCTTGAGCTTGCGCGAGCGCGACGGATGGCGGAGCTTGCGCAGCGCTTTCGCCTCGATTTGTCGGATGCGCTCGCGGGTGACGGCGAAGTGCTGGCCGACCTCTTCGAGCGTGTGCTCGGAGCCGTTCGGGCCGAGGCCGAAGCGCATCTTGATGACCTTCTCTTCGCGCGGGGTGAGCGTGGCTAAAACCTCGTCCGTGATCTCGCGCAGGTTCGAGGCGACGACGGCGTCGGCCGGGTTGAGGATGGAGCGGTCTTCGATGAAGTCGCCGAGGTGCGAGTCTTCTTCTTCGCCAATCGGCGTCTCCAGCGAAATAGGTTCTTGAGCAATCTTCAGAACCTTACGCACCTTCGAGACGGGGATGTCCATCTTGCGCGCGATCTCTTCGCTCGTCGGCTCGCGCCCCAACTCCTGAACCAGCGCGCGGCTGGTGCGGATGAGCTTGTTGATGGTCTCGATCATGTGGACGGGGATGCGGATGGTGCGCGC
>CAXTSK010000538.1:2507-3963 GCA_964246655.1 uncultured Pyrinomonadaceae bacterium | reverse complement strand
TCCGAGCGCAGGCCCGGGCGCCGTCCCGGCCGAGCTGATGCGGCTGAACGTGGCCGTCCCGGCGACCGCGTTCGGCTCGCAGAACCGTCTGGGCGTCATCGCAGGCGACCTTGCGGGCTTCCCGAACGGGCGCCGCCCCGGCGACGACGTGGTGGACATCGAGCTGCGCGTGCTGGCCGGCGTGCTCCTGCCGGGCAACGCCTGCGCGGGCGGCACGGCGAACTGCAACCAGGCGCCGAACAATCAACTCGGCGACGGCGTCAACGAGAACGACCGGCCGTTCCGCACGTCGTTCCCGTACCTGGCGTCGCCCGTGGGCGGCTACGAAAATCCGTACCACGGCCGCACCGGCTCGGCTGACACGACCACGCCGGGGCCGGCGCCCGTCTCGCCGCGGCCGTAACTTCCTGACTCGCGCAGGACGTAGAAAGGATTAACCACGGAGGCACAGAGACACTGCTTGTACACGGCTAAAGTTTAAAGCTGTGTCTCTGTGCCTCCGTGGTTATTTCCTTTGATCTGTACTGAACTGTAACTCGCTATGCCGAAGAAACTTTTAATCCTCGCCGTGGCCTTAGTCGCAGGACTTGCATTGCTGCTCGGCTTCCGCTTCAGCTCGGGCCGCCCCGCGCCGCAACCGCTCAAACTCACGGCAGACAGTTCACAGCCCAAGACGCCGAGCGACCAGATGGTCGTCGCCGCGCAGAGCCTAATCGAACGCGAGCCGAAGGGCGCGAGGGGCTATAACCTCCTCGCCGCGGCCTACATGCAGAAGGCGCGCGAGTCCGGCGACTTCTCGCTCAACGCGAAGGCCGAGGAGGCCATCTCTCGCGCGGAGCAGTCCGAGCCCGGCGGTTACGACGCGCTCAAGCTCCGCGCCAAACTCCTGCTGACTTACCACCGCTTCGCCGAAGCATTAGAGGCCGCGGCGCGCGCGCGCGGGTTGAACCCGCGCGACCACGACAACTACGGCGCGATGACGGCCGCGCTGGTCGAACTGGGCGATTACGACGGGGCCGTGGCGGCGGCGCAGGCGATGGTCGATTTGCGCCCGGACACCGCCTCCTACTCCCGCGTCTCTTATCTGCGTGAGTTGCACGGCGACTCGAAGGGCGCGGTCGAGGCGATGCGCATGGCGGTCGAAGCGGCCAGCCCGAAAGACCCGGAGGGCGTCGCCTGGTGCCGCGTCCACCTCGGGGACTCGCTCGCGCGTGACGGCCGGGGCGCTGAAGCGGAGCGCGAGTACGATCACGCGCTCTACGTCTTCCCCGATTACCACCTCGCGCTCGCGGCGAAGGCCCGTGCGCGTCTCGCCGCGGGGGACGTTGAGGCGGCCGAAGGCTTCTACCGCCGAGCCATCGAACGCGTCCCGCTGCCGGAGTACGCCGCCGCGCTCGGCGACCTTTACACGAAGCTCGGGCGCGCCGAAGACGCGCGGCGGCAGTACGAGTTGGGC
>CAXTSK010000538.1:382-2497 GCA_964246655.1 uncultured Pyrinomonadaceae bacterium | reverse complement strand
CTGCTACACCCCGCCGGCGTTACGCCGACCCGACGCCCCAGCTATCGGCCCCGCCGCGCCCCGGCCGCCACGCCCCCCGCGCCGCCCCGCGGCCCGCCGCCGTTTGATCGGCCCGCCCGCCGCGCGGCGGCGCGCAGGGCGGAACCTACACGCGCCAACTCGCGATGTTCTGGGCCGACCACGACACGAGGCTCGACGAGGCGCTGGACGTGGCGCGGCGTGAGCGTGCGGAGCGCCGCGACATCTACACCGCCGACCTGCTCGCGTGGTGTCTCTACAAGAAGGGTCTGTACGCGGAGGCGAAGACCTTGATCGACGAGGCGCTGCGGCTGGGGACGCGCGACCCGAAGCTGCTCTTTCACGCAGGGATGATCGCCGCGGCTTCGGGCGACCGCGCCGGTGGCGCGAAGTACCTGCGGCAGGCGCTCGCGATCAATCCTTCGTTCGACGTGTTACAGGCCGACGCGGCGAGACGTGCGCTTGCAGGTCGCGCCGGGTAAGCTTTGCCCGGGCCGCCTCTCGACATCTCGTCTCAGTTGAATGCGGAAGGTACGTTTGTGGCTCAAATCGCTATGAGGGGCGACGGAGTCGAGGCGGGCAGGGGCGCGGGGCATCATGGTCGCGCCGTACGCAGGAGGTACTGCCCGCGTTGCGCGAGTCGCGTCAGCAGGTCTGCGAACAGGTGCGGTTACTGTAGAAGGCTCTTGCCGAGCCGGAGGCGTACCGCCGCCGTCGTCCTGCTGCTTGCCGTTCTGTTCGCCGCACTCGCCGCGCGTTTGACCGGCCTCCTTTAAGACAAAGAGGATGTTGATGCCCCAACCCCAACTTTTGCGATGCCCACGGGCGGCCGCGCTGCTGCCGTTGCTCGCGTGGCTCGTCCTGTGCGGCTGCGGCGCCGAAGCGTCCGCGCACCCGCTCGGGAACTTCACCGTCAACAGGTTCGCGCGCGTCCGCGTCGAGCCGGGCGGCGTGCGCGTTCGCTACGTGATAGACATGGCCGAGATTCCCGCCTTCCAGGAGTCGCAGGTCATGGACGCAAATCACGACGGCGAGGTATCGAATGAAGAGGCGACCGGCTACCTCGAAAGACTCGCGCCGCGGCTGGCCGAAGGCGTCCTGCTGACGAGCGACGGGGCGCGCGTACCCTTGCGGCTCACGTCGAAGTCGATCTCCATGCCCGAAGGCGCGGGCGGGCTCAAGACTTTGCGCGGCGAGTGCGACTTCGAGGGCGCGGCGCCCGAGACCGCCGGGGCCGCGCACCGTATACGTTTCGAGGACGCGAACTTCCGCGAGCGCGTGGGCTGGCGTGAGATAGTGGTCGAGGCCGCGAACGGCGTGACGGTCTTCGACAGCGACGCCTACGGGTCGGCGGTGACGGACGAGTTGAAGGCGTACCCGCAGGACACGCTCTCCGCGCCGCTCGACGAGCGCGCGGCCGAGTTCTCTTGGACGCGCGGTGCGGCGCCTTCGGGCGCGGCCGCGTTGCGCACGCGCGACGGCCGTCCCGCCGTCCAGTCGCGCGACCGCTTCGCCGAGCTGATCTCAATCGAAGAGTTGACGCCGCTGGTCGCGCTCTTCGGGTTGCTGCTGGCGGCGGGCCTCGGCGCGCTACACGCGATGTCGCCGGGCCACGGCAAGACGGTCGTCGGCGCGTACCTCGTCGGCTCAAGGGGCACGGCGAAGCACGCGGCCTTCCTCGGCCTGACGGTAACGTTGACGCACACGAGCAGCGTCTTCGCGCTGGGGCTCCTGACGCTGTTCGCGTCGAACTACGTACTACCCGAGACGCTCTTTCCCTACCTCAGCCTCGCCTCGGGTGCGATAGTGCTGACCATCGGCCTGACGGTCTTTGTCCGACGACTCCGCTCCGCCTTCGGCTGGGGAGGCGGGGAAGAGCACCACCATCACACGCACGAACACGACCACGCTCAAGCGGCCGACCACGACCACGCGGGCGAACACACGCACGGGGGAGCGCTGACGCACACGCACGGCGGGCGCGAGCACTCGCACCTGCCGCCGGGCGCGGACGGGAGCCCGCTGACGTGGCGCAGCCTGCTCGCGCTCGGCGTGTCGGGCGGCCTGCTGCCGTGCCCTTCGGCCCTCGGGGGGCTG
>CAXTSK010000538.1:0-366 GCA_964246655.1 uncultured Pyrinomonadaceae bacterium | reverse complement strand
ATACGATCCGCGAATTTTTCCCCGGCGGCGGACTCGTCGCCTTCAGCGTCGGGCTCGCCGCCACGCTGACGGCCGGCGGCCTGCTCTTCGTCTACGCGAGCCGGTTCGTCGCGGGGCGACGCGCGGGCGAGGGACGGCTGTTGAAGGCGCTGCCCGTGTTGAGTTCGCTCGTCATCGCGTGTGCGGGCGCGGCCATCTGTTACGAGGCGCTCGCGCAGGCGGGCATACATCTCTCTGAGTTGGTAAGCCAAGCCTTTTCCGGCGGGGGCGCGGAGGGCGGGGGGCCTTCGCTCGCTTCGACGGGCGCGTCCGCGGTGCTGGGGCTCGGGCTGGGCGAGGTCACGGGGCCGGTGTTGCCGTAGACCT
>CAXTSK010000537.1:0-3981 GCA_964246655.1 uncultured Pyrinomonadaceae bacterium | reverse complement strand
CAGCAGGAACAGCCCGCCCACCACACCCACCTGCCCGAACGCGGCCAGCTTCATCGAGTACGTTCCCTCCGTTTGCAGCTCATGCCAGTTGACATAAATCAGCCCCGCGAAGACCGCGATAATCGCCAACGCCAGCAGACGTGTTTTCAGATGACCCATCTCGAACTCCGACCATGAGACTCACAAATAATAGACCGTTCTGCATGATACGACGGTTTGGATTTCAGGCGGAAAATTTCGCGGCCGGCTATGCCCTGGACTTCTCCTGACGACCCAAGAGTTTTTCGATTTTGGGATTTTGGTCTTCGGAAACGGACACCGGGCGGGCGGACGCCGGGGCGCTTCCGGGCGGAAAGCCCTGAAAAACGGGCGACCGCAGCAGTGGTACGGGGGTTGTTGAGGGGCGTCGCGAGTGGAAGTGTTTCTGCGGATGTAAGGCAACCCTCTATGAGAGATGTAAAGCAACTCGATATGGATGTAAAACGCCCCTCTACGGACGTGCCGCGCCCTGCCGCGGATGTGAAGCGTCCTTCTTTTGACGCGCCGCGCTCCACGATGGACGTGAAACGGCCCCAGCGGAAGAACCGGCGCCGCGTGAAGCTGGCCATCTACGCGACGCTGGGGGTGCTGGCCGTCGGGCTCATCACCTACGGGCTCTCGCGCCTGCCGCGCGCCGCGCCGAGCGTCTCGCGCTCGACCGTGCTCACCGACACCGTCAAGCGCGGGCAGATGCTCCGCAACGTGCGCGGCCTCGGCACGCTCATCCCCGAGGAGATACGGCAGATCGCCGCACCGGTCGAGGGGCGCGTCGAGCAGAAGTTCGTCAAGCCCGGCGAGACCGTCGGCCCCGGCACAGTCCTCGTCACCCTCTCCAACCCCACGTTGCAGCAGGCCACGGTCGATGTCGCATACCAGATCAAGTCGGCCGAGGCCGACATGAACAACCTCAAGTCGCGGCTTGAGAGCGACCGCATGACGCAGCAGGCGGCCCTCGCGTCGGTGCAGTCCGACTACCAGCAGGCCAAGATTCAGCTCGACGCCGACGAGGAACTGGCGAAAGAAGGGCTCGTGGCCCAACTCACCCTGCGCGTCTCGCGCGTCCGCGTCGAGCAGTTGGCCGGCCGCGTCGAGGTCGAGAAGAAGCGCATCGAGCAGAACAAGTCGCAGGTCACCGCGCAGGTCGCCGCGCAGCAGGCGCGCATCGAGCAGTTACGCGCGCAGCTCCGCCTCAACCAGGAGCAGGTCGCCTCGCTTCAAGTTCGCGCGGGCACCGCGGGCGTGCTGCAAGAGGTGACGGTCGAGGTCGGCCAGCAGATCACGCCGGGCACCAACATCGCGCGCGTCGCCGACCCGACCAGCCTCAAGGCCGCGCTCCAGATTCCCGAGACGCAGATTAAAGACATCGTGCTCGGCCAGCCCGCCACCATCGACACGCGCGGCGGCGGCACCGTCGCCGGGCGCGTGCAGCGCATCGACCCGGCCGCGCGCAACGGCACGTTCACCGTGGACGTGCGGCTCGAAGGCCCGATGCCGCAGGGCGCGCGCGTGGATTTGAGCGTGGACGCAACCATCGAACTTGAGCGCCTCGAAGAGGTCCTCTACGTCGGCCGCCCGGCGACGGGCGGCGGCGGTCAGGCGACCGTCTCGCTCTTCAAGGTCGGCCCCGACGGGCGCGAGGCCAACCGCGTCCAGGTCAAGCTCGGCCGCACCTCCGTCAACAACGTGGAGATCGTCGAGGGCCTGCGCGAGGGCGACACCGTCATCCTCTCCGACACCTCGCAGTGGGACGGCGTGGACAGACTCCGACTCGACTGATAGCTGGTGAATAGTGAATGGTGAATAGTAAATGGAGGGCCGGCGCCGGCCTTCCGTTTACCGCCCTGCGCAGGCGAACCGAACCCCCACCATTCACCATTGACCATTCCCCATTCACTGACTGAAAGGAAAAGAGATGAGCGCTACAAGTGAACCGCTGGTGAAGCTGGACGGTGTGCGGAAGGTCTTCTACACGGACGAGGTCGAGACGCACGCGCTCTCCGGCATTCACCTCGACATCAAGAAGGGCGAGTACATCTCGATGGCGGGGCCGTCGGGCTGCGGCAAGTCAACCTTGCTGTCCATCCTCGGCCTGCTCGATTCGCCGACCGACGGCGAGTACATCCTGAACGGGACGCCGGTGGCGAACCTCTCGCTCTCGGAGCGCGCGCGCATCCGCAACCGCGAGATCGGCTTCATCTTCCAGGCGTTCAACCTCATCGGCGACCTCAACGTCTACGAGAACGTCGAGCTGCCTCTGACCTACCGCGACATGGGCGCGAAGGAGCGGCGCGAGCGCGTCGAGGAGGCGCTCCTCAAGGTCGGGATGTCGCACCGCATGAAGCACTACCCCTCGCAGCTCTCGGGCGGTCAGCAGCAGCGCGTCGCGGTCGCGCGCGCCGTCGCCGGCAACCCCTCGATCCTGCTCGCCGACGAGCCGACGGGCAACCTCGACTCGACCAACGGCGAGGCGGTGATGAACCTCCTGCGCGAACTGCACGCGGGCGGCGCGACTATCTGCATGGTCACGCACGACCCGCGCTACGCACAGTACGCCGACCGCACCTTCCACCTCTTCGACGGCCAGGTCGTCGAGGAGACCCACGAGGCGAAGGCCGAGCAGGAGTTGGAAGAGAGCGGCTTCAAGCTCTGAACAAGCCGTTAGCTTTTAGCCTTTGCGTGTGACCGCGGCGTGCGCGCCGCGGAGTACGCGCTTTGCACCCGTCCCCTGCGAACGGAGGATGAAGCGATGAGAAGAGCATTCAAGGTCGCGGCGCTCGTCGCGCTGCTGGCCGCGGCGGTGGCGGCGACCGTCCCCGAGCGCAGCAGCGAGACCGTCGAGTCGCACACCTTCGACCACCAGACCACCGAGAAGAAGAGGCACGAGCTGCGCGTCCACAGCGACGGCACGCGCGTGCGCCTGCGCGTGAAGGCGACGGTTCGCCAGGGCGAGCTCAAGATCGTCGTCCGCGACCCCGACGGGCGGTTGTGGCAGGAGACGCGCCTCGGGCCGTCGAAGAAGCACACCAACTACGACGTGGACAGCGACGTGATGCGGTCGGAGGCCGGCGTCTGGACGGTCGAGGTCGAGGCGACCGAGGCCGTCGGCAGCTACGAGTTCACCTTCAAACAGTACGAGTGAGCCGCGGCGCCGGGGCGGCCTGAAGCTTCCCGGGGGAGGGTTTACGCATGGGTACGCTTTGGAAGGACGTGCAGTACGCGGCGCGCGTGCTGTTGAAGAGCAAGGGGTTCACGGCCGTGGCAGTCATCGCCGTCGCCCTGGGCGTGGGGGCGAACACGGCCATCTTCTCGGTCGTCAACGCGGTGCTCCTGCGGCCGCTCAACTATAAAGACCCCGGCCAGCTCGTCCTCATCAACCACAACTATCCGAAGCTCGACCTCAAGGCGTCGGTCTCGGCGCCGGGCTACGCCTACTACCACGAGAACGCGAAGTCCTTCGCGGACATGGCGGCCGCGACGGGGTGGTCGGTCAACCTCACGGGCGAGGGCGAGCCCGAGCGCCTGCAAGGCATGGCGGCGACGCCGAACCTCTTCACGCTGCTTGGGGCCGAGGCCGCGGACGGCCGCACGTTCACGGCCGAGGAAGGACAGGTCGGCAGCAATAAGGTCGTCGTCCTCGGCAACGCCTTCTGGCGGCGGCGCTTCGGCGGCCTGCCCGTCGTCGGCAAGAACCTGATGCTCAACGGCGAGCCCTACACCATCGTCGGCGTGATGCCGCCGGGCGTGGAGTTCGGGCGCGAGTGGAGCGGGCAGGCGCCCGACATCTGGTCGCCCATCGCCTTCACGCCGCAGCAGCTCGACCCGAACTCAAGCCTGACGAGCGAGTACCTCGGCGTGCTCGCGCGGCTCAGGCCCGAGGTCTCGCGCGCCCAGGCGCAGGCCGAGCTGGCCTCCATAGCCGCCGACCTCCGCCGCCAGGACCTG
>CAXTSK010000536.1:0-3985 GCA_964246655.1 uncultured Pyrinomonadaceae bacterium | reverse complement strand
GTCGAGAACAGGCGCGGCGGCGTGTGGGTCGAGGTCTGGGACGGCGAGCAGGTCGGGCTGGCGGCCACGGTCGCGACCGTCGCCGAGGCGTCTAAGGTCGCGAAGCCTTCGCCGCGCCGCGCGGGCCGCGGCAAGAAGAGCGCGCCGGGCTCAAAGCTCCCGGTCAACGTGGAGAACGGGGGCGGTTCTTTAAAGATAACGGTCGAGCGCGCGGCCGGAGCAGGGGCGCCGCGCGTGGACTTGAGGCTGCGCGTGCCCGCGACGGCGCGGCTCAAGGTCTACACCGCGGACGGCGAGTTGGAGGTGGCGGGGCTGCCGGTCTCGCTCGTCGCGCAGACGCTTTCGGGCGAGCTGCGCGTGGCACTGCCGCCCGCATCCGGCGCGAGCATCACCGCGCAGTCGCTCAACGGCTCCGTCCACGTCGGCCGCGGTGTCGAGTCCGACAGATCGGAGGCGCGCGACCTGCGCGGCAAGTTCCAGACGGCTTCGGGCGGCACCAACGTCAACCTCTTCTCGGGGCGCGGGCGCATCAGCCTCGACACGCTCGCCCGCGGCGCGTCGAGTTTCGAGTCGGCGCGCAGTGTTGCGGGCGGGTCAGGGTCACGCGCCGCGGCTCCGCGCGTGACGGAGAAGCAGGACGAAGGCCCCGTCAGGCAGGCGCGGCCCGCGCCCGTCGAGAAGCCGCAGGAGGTTGAAGAGGATGAGGTCGTGCGCGTCGAGTCTGACCTCGTCACACTCAACCTCTCGGTCGTCGAGCGCGCGAGCGGGCGCGGACTGCAAGGACTTTCGGCCTCAGACTTCCACGTCTACGAAGATCGCGTCGAGCAGTCGGTCGAGCACTTCGATGCGGCCGAGGCGCCCTTCGACCTCCTGCTCCTGCTCGACCTCTCCGGCTCAACGGCGCGCATGACCGACACCATACGCGCCGCCGCGCGCCGCTTCGTCGCCGTCACGCGCCCGCAGGATCGCGTCGCCGTCATCGCCTTCTCGGCCTCGGCCGTGGTCGTCTCGCCCCTGACGAGCGACCGCGCGCGCCTGAACGCCGCGCTCGACCGCTTGGCGCCGCCGGGCGGAGACACGCGCCTGCACGACTCCCTGGCCCACGCGCTCGACTTCCTCGAACGCGGGGCAGACCCCGCGCGTCGCCGCGCGCTCATCTTGATGAGCGACGGGCTCGACTCGACGCTGCCGAATGTGACGGGCGTCGGCTCGAAGACCTCTTACGAGGAGATACGCAGCCGGGTGCAGGAGTTCGACGGGGTTCTCTATTCGGTCTGGACGAACACGGAGTTCTACGAGGCGTTCAGCCCCGAGGACATACAGCCCGAGACCTACGACCTCGCGCACGACCGTATGAAGGAGTTGGCCGAGGCCGGCGGCGGCCTCTTCTACGAGGTCGAGAAACTCGAAGACCTCGCGGGCGCCTACGAGCGCGTCGTCGCAGACCTCGGCACCGTCTACAGCCTCTCCTACCGCCCGACCAACAAGCGGCGCGACGGCGCCTGGCGCGCCATCCACGTACGCCTCCCGCGCCACCCCGACGCCGTCGCCCGTGGCCGCCGCGGCTATTTCGCGAAGTGAAAAAGCCGTGAACCGTGAACCGTAACGAGAAAGAACAGGCTTTAATCTTGTCACGGTTCACAGTTCACGGTTCACGTTCTTCTTTTTTCTCCTCCGGCTCTTCGTATGCGCCGTAGGCGAGGAGGAGGGCGGCGGCTTCTTCCGACTCGTTGTCGCGCGCGTGCCAGAGGGCCGTGTGATCTTCGGCGTCGCGGAGCGTGTAATCGGCGCCCGCCTGTAGGAGCAGGCGGACGGCGTCGGCCGATCCCGCGGCTGCGGCCTTCATCAGCGGCGTCCGCCCTTCCTTGTTCCGCGCGCTGACCCGGGCGCCGGATTTCAAGAGGAGTTCGACGACATCGGCGCGGCCGCGCTCGGCGGCGACCATCAGCGCGGTGTCTCCGGCCTCGTCGCGCAGGTTGACCTTCGCCCCCGCGTCGAGCAGGTCGCGCACGGCCTCGATTGGCGTCTCCGCGCTCAGGCGCATCAGCGCGGTCTGCCTGTACGCGAGCCGCGCGTTGACGCGCGCGCCGCGCCAGAGCAGCTCGCGCATCATCTCGCGGTTGCCGTTGGCGAAGGCGTGCGAGAGGGCGTTGGTGCCCAGGTTCTCGTCCACAACGTTCACGTCCGCGCCCTCGAAGAGCAGGAGCCGCTTGACGGTTTCGAGGTCATTCTCCATCGCGGCCGCGACGAGCGGCTCGCTCGGCATGACCATGACGATGCCCCCCATTGGTTCCTCCACCACGACATTGTCCGGCGTCTGCCCGGCGGCATCCGCGTTCTGCGCCGTCCCGGCTTCGGGCTTAGCTTCGGCGGCGGTGACGACTTGCGGCGCGGGCTCCGGGGTGTTCGTCTGAGTCTGCGCCGCCGCTGTGGAGCAGAGCGTGAGCGCCGCGCCGAAGGCACCCGCGGCAAGGCGCGAGGCGCGCCGGCTTATCTGGTAGATCGGCTCGGCGAGCGCGCGCGTGCGCGGGACGCCGCGCAGGTCGCGCTCGATGCGCAGGCAGAGCCGCCCGCCCGAGCGCAGGACGAGGTCGAGCGCCTCCCTCGGCGTGACCTCGGACAGGTTGTGTACGTGTAGTCGGCAGTGCGCGCAGAAGCGTACGCGCTCGTTCCCAAACATCGAGTCCCACTCGGCCGAGCAGGGCTCGGAGACTTGCAGGCGTTCGTGCGGTCTCGGAAGGTGTCGCGACATGGGTAGGCTCCTCTCCTGATACGGTTCGCTTTGAACGTCAGTGGTCGGAGAGCCTGGGGAGTCGCTCCGCATGAGGGCCGCGGCGCGAGGTGTGCCGTAAGCCCCCAGGGCTTGCCTTGAATTTGACTTTCAGATGCGAAGTTATGTGCGGATGGTTGTTGGGCCGCGCGGACTTCCTACGAAAAATGGGACGCGGGAGGTTGGGGGGGCAGTGTGAGACAGGGACGTGCGGTTAGTCTGTGAACAACTTTTCGACGGGGAGGCGGAGGGTCGGGAAGACTGTTGACTCGACGAACTCGCCGCGGCCGAACGTCCGGCCCTTGTCGAACGTGCCTTCGCCCGTCTGCCGACGCACCTCGACCGTCTGCTCCGACTCGTCTATCAACCACAACTCGCGGATGCCGAGCGCGGCATAAGTCCGCGCTTTCTTGTTCCGGTCGTAGACGGCCGACCCCGGCGAGATAACTTCGACAACAAGGTCGGCCGAGTCCCGATGCTTCGGGTCTTGTCGCGCCGCCAGTTCGGCGGAGACATAGAACAGGTCGGGCTCTAAGTATGTCCGCGCGCTCGTCCAGATGGCCGCCCTCGGGACGAAAATAGTCCCTTTGTCACCTGCCTCAATCAAATGCGCGGGCAACCAATGGAGTAGTTTGCCGACAACGTCGTCATGCGTGTACTCGGGAGGAGGGGTCATGTAGAGAACTCCGGCGATGAGTTCGAGCTTCGACCTGTCTGGCGGGTCAGGCAGTTGCCAAAACTCCTCAAGCGTGTAGGTCTTGACCGGCTGGGAAGTGTCTACCTTGGTGCTCATCGCAAGTCTCCGGTCGCGGAGTATAACACTGCGTCGAATTGGACATTGGCAGAACTTCACCGCTGTTTCAGACTCCGGCGGACTCTCCGTTAGACTTAGAATCTGCTGCAACATTTGAGGCGTTTTAGCGGCAGCGCGGGGGGCGGTTCGGGCGTCTAAGTCTTGGTATGCGTACAAGGGGAAGCCATCTTTTAATCCTTTTCGTGGCGTTGGCGGCCGTGGCGGCGGGCGTGGCGTTGCTGGTGGCAAAGCGTTCGCGTTCGCGCGTCGTGTCGCCGGTGGCTGCCGCCACGCCGGACGCGCCCGCGCCCGCGCGTCGGAGCCTGCCGCCGCTCCCTTTGCGGCCGCTCTCGCCGCGTCTGAAGTCGCTGCGCGAGCAACAGCTTGAGCAAATCGAAGTGCTGATCCTGTAAGGCGTGGAC
>CAXTSK010000535.1:0-3991 GCA_964246655.1 uncultured Pyrinomonadaceae bacterium | reverse complement strand
CGGGGGGGGGGCGCCGGGGTGGCAGGCCGCGGGGGTGGGCGCGGGGGTGCGGCTCTACGAGAGGCGACCCGGGCGGCAGACGCCCGCGCACCGGACGGACAGGCTGGCGGAGATCGTCTGTTCGAACTCTTTGAAGTCGGACGAGCCGGGGACGGCGCCGTACCTTCTGAAGGAGGAACTACGGCGCGGGGGCTCGGTCGTGCTCGACGTGGCGATGCGGACGAAGGTTCCGGCGGGCGCGGCGCTGGCGGTTGACCGGCAGCAGTTCGCCGAAGAGATTACAAAGCGCATCGAGGCGCACCCGAACATCGAGGTCGTGCGCGAAGAGGCGACCGGAGTTGACGAAGATGCGGTGACTATCATCGCGGCCGGGCCGCTCTGCTCCGACGCTTTGGCCGAGGAGATCGCGCGGCTGACGGCGGGGACGGGGCTCTACTTCTACGACGCCATCGCGCCCATCGTCGCGGCCGAGTCGGTCGATACGTCGATCGCCTTCCGCGCGGCGCGTTACGGGAAGGGCGGGGACGACTACCTCAACTGCCCGATGAGCGAGGAGGAGTACGCGCGCTTCTACGAGGCGCTCGTCGGGGCGCAGAGCGTGCCGCTCCAGCGCTTCGAGGAGACGCGCTGGTTCGAGGCGTGTCTGCCCGTCGAAGAGTTGGCAAGGCGCGGGGTCGATACGCTGCGCTACGGGCCGATGAAGCCGGTGGGTCTAAGAGACCCGCGCACCGGGCGGGAGCCTTACGCGGCCGTGCAGCTCCGGCAGGAGAATTTGATGGCCGACGCCTACAACCTCGTCGGCTTCCAGAATCATCTACGTTACGGCGAACAGGCGCGCGTGCTCCGTCTCATACCCGGCCTCGAACGTGCCGAGTTTTTGCAGTACGGCCAGATTCATCGCAACACGTACATCAACGCGCCCCGCGTCCTCGCGCCGACGTTGCAGATGCGCGAGCGGCCGACGGTCTTCTTCGCGGGGCAGATCAGCGGCGTCGAGGGCTACGTCGAGTCGGTCGCCACGGGCTGGCTCGCGGGGAAGAACGCGGCGCGAGTGGCAAAGGGTGAAGCGCCGCTCGAAGCCCCGCCGCGGGCCGCGACCGGCGCGCTGGCGCGCTACGTCTCCGGCGCGGACACGAAGAACTATCAGCCGGTGAACATCACGTTCGCGCTGCTCGTACCGCTCTCTGAAGAGGAGCGGCGCAGGTTTAAGAAGAAGCGCGACCGCCACGCGCGGCAGGTCGAGCTGGCATTAGAAGAATGGGACAGGTGGCTGGAACAGATTCAGGACGGGGAGAGAGAGCCCCTGGCCGCGACGCTCTGAGCGCGCCGGCCCGGGCCTTCGTCTCGGCGCGCACGCAGCGCGCGCTCGCGGCGTGCGTCTGCGCGCTGGCGCTGCTTGCCTCTTCATCGCTCGCCCTGCGCGCTCAGTCGGGTCGCCGCAACAGCAGCGCGCCCGCGCCCGAGACGCAAGGGAAGAAGGCTGCGCCCATCGCCAACGCGACGCCCGCGCCCACCCCCGTCAGGCCGCTCGAAGGCCCCATCGCCGAACCGCCTTCGCCCAACGACCCCAAAGCCAAAGGTCGCAAACAGGGAGGCGGCATCCGCCCGCCCGAGGCCGCGTCGCAGACGCCGAAGGCGGCCGCCACGACCGACGAGGACGAAGGCGAAGAGGTCGTCCGCATCAGCTCGAACCTCGTTCCGCTCCCCGCTTCCGTGGTGGACGCGCAGGGGCGCGCCGTCGCCGACTTGAAGGTCGAAGACTTCGAGCTGCTGGTTGACGGCAAGTCACAGCCCATCGGCGAACTCTCGCGCGCCGAGACGCCCGTGAGCCTCGCGCTCCTCTTCGACAACAGTTCCAGCCAGGTCAGCTCGCGCGAGTTCGAGCGGCAGGCCGGCATCCGCTTCCTCGAATCGGTCATCCGCCCCGTAGACCGCGCCGCCGTCTTCTCCATCTCGACCGAGCCGGAGCTTTCGCAGCCTTTGACGAACGACGTGAAGGTGCTCGTCCGCACCATCAAGAACTTCGAGCGCCCGGACGCGGCGGCCACGGCGCTCTTCGACACGGTCGCGCGCGCGGCGGATTATCTTAAGCCGCAACGGACGCGCAAGGTCATCGTCATCATCTCCGACGGCACGGACACCGTCAGCGACCTCGGCTTCGACGAGACGATGGCGGCGCTCGTCGCCGACGACGTGCAGGTCTATGCCGTGCGGACGGGCAACAGCGACAGCCCCAACCTCCACGACCTCGCGGGCGCGCGCCGCCTCGAAGAGTTCGCCGCGCAGACCGGCGGCACCGTCTACGTCCCGCGCACGAACGAGGAGCTGAGCGCGTCCTTCAGGCAGATCGCCACCGACCTCTCGCAGCAGTACGTCATCAGCTACTACCCCTCGGGCGAAGTCCGCGACGGCCGCTTCCGCCCCGGTTCGCGTCAGAGCGATTCGAGGAAGATGATGATCTCCGTCTGCTCGCTCTGAGAGAGTCCCTCGAAGTTCTGGCGGACGATCTCGGCCTCGCCCTTGTGGCGCATAATCGCCTCCATGAAGGTGAGCGACAGGCCGTCGTGCATCAGCCGCGTGTGCGTCCGCACGCCCCAGAGCGGCGCGGTGCGCACCTTGAGGCGCGTGGACTGCCCGCCGTTCTGGACGATGCCGTCGCCGGTGCCGATGTCGTGCAAAAGGAAGTCGCCGAACGGGTGGATGATCTTGTTGCCCAGCGCGTCGGGCACCTTGAACGTCCCCGCGTTGATGAGCGTCCCCGGCAGCGCCGTCACGATCTCCGACTGGTGGCAGACGGCGCAGCCGATCTTCTTGAACAGCTCCTCGCCCTCCTTCGTCTTGCCCGACTCCACCAGCTCCTTGTCGCGCGACGGCGCCTTCGTCGCGCGCATGAACTGCGTGAAGGCGTCGATGTCGTTCTCCGTGTCTTCGCCGCAGACGACCGACGGGTCGTCGTCGCAGGGCTGGTTGTCGGGGATGGGATCGAACCCCGAGCCGAAGCCGACGAAGCGGCCGAGCGAGGTGTTCTCCATCAGGAAGAGGCGGTTGGTGATGCCGATCTCGTTGAGATAGGCGTCGCCGGAGAAGGAGAGCAGGCTCGCGTGCTGATCCTTGTGGCCGAAGCGCCCGACGCGGCAGATGCGTCTGGTGTCGGCCGGCTGCTCCTCGACGGGAACGTTGATGGTCTGCCCGTGGACGAGTCCTCCGCTCGCGTGGTCGTTGGGCTGGCTGGCGGCGATCTTGAGGAGGGTCGTGTTCGAGATGGCCTCGACGAAGCCGTCGCCCATCAAGTTGAGCGAGGTGCGCGTGGTGCGCACGTTCTCCTCCTTCTCAATGCCGGCGGAGAAGAGCGGCGGCACGCGCTCCTGGATGCGCGGGTCGATAGCGCGGTCGTTGATGAGCGAGCCGCCGGGCGCGTCCACGAAGATCGGCGGGCAGGAGAGGCACGGGTGTGGGAAGCCGGGCTGTTCGAGGTGGCCGGCCCTTAGCTCTGTGATCTGGCTGACGGCGCCGGACACAGGGTTCTGGTGGCACTCGGCGCAGGACTGCGCGTTGTAGACCGGCCCGAGGCCGCCGCCCTGCGTGGCGTCGGGCAGAATCTTGTCGCGCACCTCGAAGGTCTCGCGATCCATATCGTGCTGGGCCTGATCGACGAAGTCGTTGGTGTTGTCGTCGAGTCCGGTCGGGGCTTCCATCGGCTCGACGCAGAAGGTGCAGTCCTGGACTTCGGGGTCGATGGGACACTGCCGCTGCACGTTGTCTTCATTCGTTGCAACGTTGGCCTGTCCCGTGGCGGGCTTTCCCGCCTGGCTGTTGGCGACGCGGTTCGTGATGGTCGCGGCCAGGAATAGCAGCACTACCAGCACGGTCATTAAGGTCTTTACGCGATTCATGCTTGTATCCTCCCCTTGGGCAGACCGACATGAGGTCAGTGGCGTGACCACGGACACTGGGGGCGTTAACGAAAGCAGGGCAAAGCTATAGGTAGACG
>CAXTSK010000534.1:3387-3999 GCA_964246655.1 uncultured Pyrinomonadaceae bacterium | reverse complement strand
GACTTGCTCATCGGTCAAGTTTAGCAAGGGCTTCTGCTCTGCGTAACATCAGTGACTTATAAGGTGAAATTGGGGGCGGTCAGAGAATGTTAGTGCTCGGCATCGAAAGCTCTTGCGACGAGACGGCGGCGGCGCTGGTGCGCGACGGCCGCGAGATGTTGTCGTCGGTCATCTCTTCGCAGGTCGAGATACACAAGCGCTTTGGCGGCGTCGTGCCCGAGCTTGCCTCGCGCGAGCACCTCGACAAGATCGTGCCGGTCGTCGAGGAGGCATTCGCGCGCGCGGGCGTCGAGAAGGAAGCGATCGACGGCATCGCCGTGACGCAGGGGCCGGGGCTCGTCGGCTCGCTCCTCGTCGGGCTCTCGTTCGCGAAGGCGATGGCCTACGCGTTGGAGAAACCTTTCGTCGGCGTCAACCACATCGAGGGGCACATCTACTCGGTCGTCTTCGACAACCCGCCCATCGAGTACCCGGCCTTCGCGCTCGTCGTCTCGGGCGGCCACACGAACCTCTTCCTCGTGCCCGAGCCGGGCCGCTACAAGGTGCTCGCGCGCACGCGCGACGACGCGGCGGGCGAGGCTTACGACAAGGTCGCGAAGATGATGGGGCTCG
>CAXTSK010000534.1:3100-3377 GCA_964246655.1 uncultured Pyrinomonadaceae bacterium | reverse complement strand
TCATCGAACGCCTCGCGCGCGAGGGCGACCCGCGCGCCGTCAAGTTCAGTCTGCCGCGCATGGGCGACGGCCTGCCCGACTTCAGCTTCAGCGGGTTGAAGACCGCCGTCTCGAAGCACGTCCGCGAGACGGGACTGAAGCCCGTCGCCGAGGGCGAGGAGCCTTCGCAGGCCGTCAAAGATTTGGCCGCGAGCTTCCAGAGCGTGGTCATCCGCCCGCGAGGCCCCGCCCCCCCACGCCGGGCCGCGGAGCCCCCCCCCCCCCCCCGCCACGGCGC
>CAXTSK010000534.1:0-3090 GCA_964246655.1 uncultured Pyrinomonadaceae bacterium | reverse complement strand
CAGCTTCAGCGGGTTGAAGACCGCCGTCTCGAAGCACGACCGAACGGCTCGCGGAGGAGCACCGCCCCCGCACGCTCATCGTCGCCGGGGGCGTCGCCTGCAACGAAGCCCTGCGCGAGGCTTCGCGCGAGTTGGGGCGGAGGCTCGGCGTGCCCGCCTACTTCCCCTCGCGCCACCTCTCGACCGACAACGCGGCGATGATCGCCGCCGCCGGCACGGTCAAGCTTCAAGCGGGATTCGGCGACGGCCTCGACCTCGACGCGGACGTTTCTCTCCGTCTCCAAAACATCGGCCTCGAAGAGGACGCGCGCACACGCGGCAACGTTCACTACAGACTTTGAAAGTGTGATAAGTGATGAGTGATAAGTGATAAGAGAAGACGGCGGGCCTTGTCTTCTTCTTATCACTTATCACTCATCACTCATCACGTCACTTGCTTCCCTCGCCCTACACATCATGAAGCGTTTGCATCTCGTCGTCGGGGTGGCGACCTTCTTCGCCTTCCTCTTAACCGGGCAATACATGGACTACCTGCAAGTGCGGACGGGCGTGCTGGGCGAGACGGCGCGCGTGATGTTCCGTTCGCGCCACATCTACCTGCTGCTGGCGGGGCTCGTGAACTTAGGCTTGGGGTCTTACCTGCGCGACCGCGGGCGCGGCTGGCGAAAGGTTTTGCAATTGCTCGGCTCGGCGCTCGTCGTCGTCGCGCCGTTGTTGATGGCGGCCGCGTTCTTCGCCAAGCCGGTCGGGCCGGGGCTGAAGCGTCACTTCACGCTGCCCGCAATCATCATCCTCTCGACGGGGACGCTGCTGCACGCGCTGAGCGGGATCAGGTCGGGCGTGAGGGTTCAGACAGACTGAAAGCCGCCCGGCTTCACAAAGAGCGAGGGAGCCGGACGGCTTTCGTCATGCCGCACGTTAGCGGATTCTCCCGAGGGAGATCGACGCCGACGGGCGGCAAGCTTTTAAAATCAACTTTAGTCTTTGGCCGAGGCGACCGTGTCGCCCGACTGCTCGCCGATGACGATGCGGCGCGCGAACTTCAACTGGCTCGACGCGTCGAGATCAATCGTCACCACGTCGCCCACACGCAGTTTCTTCAGCTCGACGCGCTTGCCGCGCAGCGTGACGTGCGTGTCGGCCGCGTCCGTCGCGATGACGTGCTCGACGCCCGTGCGTGCGACGATGGAGATGTGGCGGTCGTTGACCTCGACGACCTTCGCGTCAACCTTCCGCACGTCCGTGTCCTCGGCGCCGTCCGAGGCCGCGAGCGCGGGCGCGTAAGCCGCGAGCGTTAACATGACCGCGATTAAACTGGCGAGGCTGCGTCTTCTCATCTTCAAGGCTCCTGAACCGACCGGCGGAATGCTTTCGCGTTAATTTACATGGCAACCGATATGCCGCGCCGTCTCAACCTGTAATAGCGTAAAAAGTCCTGAAAAAGTATCAATCAATAAAGAGCCGCGGCGTCCCATTTGTCCGCTTGTACGAGGTGAGGACGTTTCGTAACAGAACAGTACTGCGAGCGGTACTGTTTGCCGCCGCCAACCCCGGGCAGTTACTATGGTGGCCTCTGCCGGTTCAGGAGAAGTAAGTTTTTACGAAGTCACAGATGACGAGTAATCCCCTTTCGCGCCACCCCTTCCGCACGCTCGCTCCCACACTGCTCGTCGCGCTGGCGCTGCTCCCGCTCTCTTCCCGCGCGCAGCAGCAGAAGCCGCAGCCGCAGGGCATGGGCGTGGTGACGGGCTCGGCGACCGTCACGGGCGCGCGCCGCACCGCGGGCATCACCGACCCGAAGGCGCCCGTCGTCTTCGAAGACGTGACGGCGCGCACCGCGCTCGCGCAGTTCAAGAACACGACGGGCAGCAAGCAGAAGGACTACATCGTCGAGACCGTCTCGGGCGGCGTCGCCGTCTTCGACTATGACAACGACGGCCTGCCCGACATCTACATCCTCAACGGCTCGACCATCTCCGCCGAGCAGGGCAAGGAGAAGGCGCCGCGCGCCGCGCTCTTCCGCAACCTCGGCGGCTGGAAGTTCGAGGACGTGACCGAGAAGGCGGGCGTCTCGAACGAACGCTGGGGGATGGGCGTCGCCGTCGGCGACTACGACAACGACGGCAACGCCGACATGTTCGTCGGCAACTTCGGCACGTCGCGCCTCTACCACAACAACGGCAACGGGACGTTCACGGACGTGGCGCCGAAGGTCGGCGTCGCGCGCAAAGGTTGGTCAACCGGCGCGAGCTTCGGCGACTACGACAACGACGGACGGCTCGACCTCTTCGTCCCCGGCTACGTCGCGCTCGATTTGGAGAATCTTCCGCCGTCGCCGTCGGACGCGACCAAGCCCGGACAGGTCGCGCAGAACTTCTGCCAGTTCCGCGGCGTCGCCGTCATGTGCGGCCCGCGCGGCCTGAAGGGCGACACGGACACGCTCTACCGACAGAAGGCGGACGGCACGTTCGAGGACGTGAGCGAGAAGGCGGGCGTGAACGACGCGACGCGTTACTACGGTTTCTCCTCTGCGTGGGTGCACGCGGACGAAGACAACTTGCTCGACCTCATCGTCGTCAACGACTCGACTCCGAAGCAGCTTTACATCAACAAGGGCAATGGCACGTTCGAGGAGGTCGGCTACCCTTCGGGCGTGGCCTTGAACGAGAACGGGCGCGAGCAGGCGGGCATGGGGCTCGGCGTCGGCGACTACGACAACGACGGCCGCGTAGACTTCTTTGTCACGAACTTCTCCGACGACTCGAATACGCTCTACCACAACGACGGCGAAGGCAACTTCACAGACGTGACCTTTCAGGCGGGCATGGGCGAGCCGTCCATCCCCTTCCTCGGCTGGGGCACTGCATTTTTCGACTACGACGCGGACGGATGGAAGGATGTCGTCGTCGCCAACGGTCACGTCTACCCGTCGGTCGATAAACAGCAGTGGGGCACGTCCTACGCGCAGCAGCTTCTTCTCTTCCGCAGCAACGCGCACCCCGACGCGAAACAGGCCGAGCGCGGCGCGCGCCAGTTCCAGCGCGTCGGCGCGGCCCCGGGCTCGGGGCTCGCCGAAGCTTGGCCGAGCCG
>CAXTSK010000533.1:0-4008 GCA_964246655.1 uncultured Pyrinomonadaceae bacterium | reverse complement strand
CGACCGCCTCGACGGCGGGCGCTTCCTCGCCGGGCACGAACGCGAACGCCCCGGCGAACACCAACACGACTGCGACTCCAAAGTAGGCGAAGAGAGAAGGGCATGGACACCTTCGTTCAGCAACTCATCAACGGCCTGACCATCGGCTTCATCTACGCGCTCATCGCGCTCGGATACACGATGGTCTACGGCATCCTGCGCCTCATCAACTTCGCGCACGGCGACATCTACATGCTCGGCGCCTACAGCGGCTACTTCATCGCGCACTGGCTCGGGTTCGCGGGTGAGGCGTCCGTCGTCGGGCTCGCGGTGACGCTCGTCCTCTCGATGGTCGTGGCGGCGCTCATCGGGATGGCTATCGAGCGCTTCGCCTACCGGCCCGTGCGCAAGTATGCACGCATGACGACGCTGATTACGGCCATCGGCATGTCGCTCCTTCTGGAGAACCTCGGCGTCGTCATCTTCGGCGGCGCGCCGCGCTCGTTCCCCGAGCTTTTGCAGAATGAGACGTACCACCTCTTCGGCAACGCGGCCATCTCGAAGTCGCAGCTTTTGATCTTCGGGGTCTCGCTCGTGCTGATGGTTCTGCTCCAGTGGATCGTCTACCGGACGAAGGTCGGGACGGCGATGCGCGCCGTCTCGTTCAACATCAACTCGGCGAAGCTGATGGGCATCAACACTGACGCCATCATCGTCTTCACCTTCGCGCTCGGCTCGGCGCTGGCCGCGGCGGGCGGCGTCCTGACCGCGCAGTACAACCCGACCATCTACCCCCTGATGGGCATCATCACGGGCCTGAAGGCGTTCGTCGCTGACGTGCTCTGCGGGATCGGCAACATCCCCGGGGCGGTCCTGGGCTGCCTGCTCATCGGCGCGGCCGAGACCTTCGTCGTCGGCTACGGCCAGAACATCGGCATCCCCTCGACGTACCGCGACGCCGTCGCCTTCGCCATCCTGATTCTCGTCCTCCTCTTCCGCCCCGCCGGCCTTCTGGGGACGACGGTGCAGGAGAAAGTCTGACCGATTGCGGAATGCGGATTTCGGATTGCGGATTGAAAGACAAATCAATTCTTATCAATCCGCAATCCGCAATCCCCAATCCGAAATGCGCATATGCCTGGTTTCGTAAAAAAGCTCGTCTTCGCGGCCGTCCTGCTCGTCGTGCTCTACGCCGTCAGCGCGGCGATGGGGCGCGAGGGGCTGTTCGGGTTCGGGCTCGGGGCGTACGAGTCGGAGGTGTTGATGCTCGTGGGCATCAACGTCATCCTCGCCGTCTCGCTGAACCTCATCAACGGCTTCACGGGGCAGTTCTCCATCGGCCACGCGGGCTTCATGGCTATCGGGGCGTACTCGTCCGCGTACTTCACCGTCTACCACGGGCAGAACCTTGAGCAGGCGCTCGGCGGCGGCACCTTCGCGCACGCGCTCGTCTTCACCGTCGCCATCCTCATCGGCGCGTTGGTGGCGGGCGTGATGGGGCTGCTCGTCGGCATCCCCAGTCTGAGGCTGCGCGGCGACTACCTCGCCATCGTCACGCTCGGCTTCGCCGAGATCATCCGCATCGTCATCCTCAACCTCGACGTGGTCGGCGGCGCGACCGGCTTCAGCATCAACGTCACCTACCCGGTCACCTTCCTCTGGGTAGGAATCTTCGCCGTCATCACCATCGTCGTCGTCCACAACATCGTCAAGTCCGACACCGGCCGCGCGCTCATCTCCATCCGCGAGGACGAGCT
This sequence comes from uncultured Pyrinomonadaceae bacterium, assembly GCA_964246655.1. Classification (GTDB taxonomy): domain Bacteria; phylum Acidobacteriota; class Blastocatellia; order Pyrinomonadales; family Pyrinomonadaceae; genus QHXN01. The sequence goes on along the minus strand of CAXTSK010000533.1, from coordinate 2,272 downwards.
GGCGGCCGAGGCGATGGGCGTCAACACGACGCGTTATAAAGTCCTGTCGTTCGTTATCGGCTCGGCCTTCGCGGGCGTGGCGGGCGTGTTGTTCGGACACTTCAAAAGATTCCTGGCGACGCCCGACTTCACCTTCATCAAGAGTTTCGAAGTCATCATCATGATCGTGCTCGGTGGGATGGGCTCGATCACCGGCGCGGTCTTGGGCGCCATCGTCATCACCATCCTGCCGGAGCTTCTCAGACAACTCCCGTCAATCGGCGGGTTCAACTTCGCCGACCTGCGCCTCGTCATCTACGCCGCGCTGCTCATCGTCATCATGCTGACGCGGCCACAGGGCGTCCTCGGCGAGCGCGAGATCGGGCTCCACTGGCTGCGCCGCGCGCAGAAGGCTCCGGAGGGTGACCGGCAGGTCGGAGGCGACAAGGGCGTGCCCATCGCGCAGCGCGCGGGCGAGGCCGAAGAGGTGGAGAAGAGATGAGCGGCGCACCCGAACCGAGCGACGTGAGGGCGACCAAAGAGGACGGCATCCTCGCCGAGGCCGCGCGCACGGCGCGCTCGAAGGAGACATCCTCGAACGGCGACGCCATCCTGCGCACGGACAAGGCCACCATCAGATTCGGCGGGCTGGTCGCCGTCAACACGCTCGACATGGCCGTCCGCCCCGGCGAAATCTACGGCCTCATCGGCCCGAACGGCGCGGGCAAGACGACTGTCTTCAACCTCCTGACCGGCGTCTACAGGCCCACCTCGGGCGAGATATATTTTCAGGGGCAGCGCGTGGACGGGCTCCGGCCCTATCAGATTTCGCGGCGCGGCGTCTCGCGCACCTTCCAGAACATAAGGCTTTTCCCGGGCATGACCGTCTTGGAGAACGTGATGACGGCCTGCCACCGCCACGCGCGGCAGAACCTCCTCGACGCCGTCTTGCGCACGCCGCGCTACGGGCGCGACGAGCGCGAGCACCGCGACTTCTGCATGGAGCTGCTGGAGATTTTCGACCTCGCGCGCTTCCGTGAAGAGGGCGGGACTTCGCTCGCCTACGGCAACCAGCGGCGGCTTGAGATCGTGCGCGCGCTCGCGACGCGCCCGCAGCTCCTCCTGCTCGACGAGCCGGCCGCCGGCATGAACCCCTCGGAGCAGGACGACCTCCTGAACCTGATTCACCAGATACGCGACCGCTTCGGCCTGACCATCCTCCTCGTCGAGCACAACATGAAGGTCGTCATGGGCGTCTGCGAGCGCATACAGGTCGTGGACTACGGCAAGTCCATCGCCCTCGGCCTCCCCCAAGAGATCAGGAACGACCCGAAGGTGATCGAAGCGTACTTAGGAGATTAGAGTAAGCAGTGAGCAGTGAGCAGTAAGCAGTTTAAAGCTTCTTAACTGCTCACTGCTCACTGCTCATTGCTCACTGTTCTCATGCTTACACTCGAAAACATCTCAGTCGGTTACGGCGCCATCAGGGCTTTGAAGGGCGTGTCGATGCACGTCGAGCAGGGCGAGGTCGTGACGCTCATCGGCGCGAACGGCGCGGGGAAGACGACGACGCTGCGCAGCATCACGGGGCTCCTGTCGCCGACCGAGGGGCGCATCCTCTTCGAGGGGCAGGAGATTTCGGGCAAGCCGACGCACCAGCTCGTCGCGCGCGGTATCTCGATGTCGCCGGAGGGGCGCGGCGTCTTCGCCAACCTCACCGTGCGCGAGAACCTCCACATGGGCGCCTACCTCAAGAAGAACAAGGCCGAGATCGCCGAAGACCTCGCGCGCGGCTACCGCATGTTCCCGCGCCTCAAAGAGCGCGAGTCGCAGAAGGCCGGGACGCTCTCGGGCGGCGAGCAGCAGATGCTCGCGATGGCGCGCGCGCTGATGTCGCGGCCGCGGCTCCTGTTGTTGGACGAGCCCTCGCTGGGGCTCGCGCCGCTCGTCGTCCACACCATCTTCGAGGCCATCGACGAGATACGCGGCGAGGGGACGACCATCCTCCTTGTCGAGCAGAACGCGCACGCCGCGCTCAAACACTCCGACCGCGCCTACGTCCTTGAGACCGGGCGCATCGTGATGGAAGGCCCCTCCAAAGAACTCGCCGCCGACCCGCGCATCAAGGAAGCCTACCTCGGCGAGTAACGCGGCGCGACGCCGATGACGCGGCGCACGTCGGGAAGCTTCTTTCACTTAAAGCCGATGAAAAGGGGAGTGACAAGAGCACTGCTGCCGGCGCTGGCGGCGGTGCTCGCCGTGGCCTGCGCGCGGCCGGCGTTCGCGGCGGGCG
>CAXTSK010000532.1:2576-4010 GCA_964246655.1 uncultured Pyrinomonadaceae bacterium | reverse complement strand
TGCTGCCCCTGCGCGCCCTCGGCCGTGAGCGTGCTCTTGTCGGGGACGGGCGGCTTCGGCGGCGCGGGGACGGGCGAGCCGGACTCGGGCATCACGTCCTTGATGAACTTCTCGGGGTTAACGTCTCCGGCCTCGAAGCTGATGTCGGGCGCGAAGTCTTCGCCGAGCGTGTAGCTGATGTTGGCGCGCAGCGCGAGGTTGAGCCCCGTGTTCCAGACCCACTCGGCCAGCGTCCAGTCCTTGCGCCAGACCGTGCCCTTGAAGAGCCAGACGCCCACGTCGATCTTCGCGAAGGCGTTGATGCCGAACTTCAACTGCGCGACGCCGGCAATCTCGGCCATGCCGCTGACGGTGTACTTGCCGCCCTCGTACTTGAAGTTCGGCCGCACGGTCAGCGCCGAGTAGAGGCCCGCGACGCCGACGGCCTCGATGCCGCCGGTGATGTCGGCGACGGCCAGCCCCAACCCTATGCCGCCGCCGACGTTGGCGACGACCTCCGCCCCCGCGGGCAGGAAGAACTCGCCGCCGAGCCCGAACTCGGTCGCCGCCTCGGGGTCTGTGCCGAACTCGCCCGTCAAAGCGATGTCGCGCAGCACGCCCGGCCCGAACTTCGAGCGGAAGCCCGCGCCCGCGTGCACCTCCGCGAAGATGCCGACGTTCACGTCGATGACCGGAATGGTGATGCCCCAGATGGGGAACTTCTTCTCGAAGGAGAAGAAGCTCTTCTCGTACTTCTTCTCGGGGAAGAGTTCGATCTGTCCGGGCACGGAGAGCTTGCCTTTGACGCCGATGTTCTTCTTCTCGTCAACCGCGACCTCGACCTCGCCCTTCAGGCCCTTGAACAGCTCCATCTCAAGCATGCCGCTGCCGCTGATGAGCCCAGCCTCGGACATGATGATCTCGATGCTGCCCTTGAGCTTCGAGCCTTCGTACGCAGCCTTGCCTTTGCCCGAGTGCTTCTGGTCGGCGTACTTGTACTTGAGGTTGCCGGTGACCTTGGGCAGCTCGAAGTCGATGCTCGCGTCGAAGGAGAAGTCCTTGCTGGTGACCGTCACGTCCAGCTCGGTCTGCTTCAGGCCCGGAATCTTCGCGCTGCTGAAGACGACGTGCGCCGACCCCGTCGCCTTGCCCGATTTGTCCACCGAGACCTGGCCCGTGCCTTCGAGCGGCGGCCGGTTGACGGCGAGGCCGAGCGTCGCGCCCGTGGGCACCTTGTTGTCGGCGAGGTCGAGGCTCGCCTCCGTCAGCTTGAAGGAGGGGATGGCCGGCACCTTCTTCAGGTACTTGTCCGGCAGCGTGAGCTTGTTGCCGGGCACGGCCTTCTTCAAGAGGTCTTTGACGGGAAGCACGACGGTCGTGCCCGCGATGTTTACCGAGAAGTCGCCCGCGCCGTCGGCGGCGGCCCGGGCCCCGCCCCCGCCGGGAGGTGGCGGG
>CAXTSK010000532.1:0-2566 GCA_964246655.1 uncultured Pyrinomonadaceae bacterium | reverse complement strand
GTTCCCGGCGCGGTAGGTGCCGGAGCGGGTGCCGCCGCCTGACGTTGGTAGACGGGCGCTGTCGAAGTGCCGAGCGCCGGGAACATCTCGCCGCGCACGACGGCCTCGCTGGCCGCGTCGGCCTGACGCTCCAAAGGGTCGGACGGGTGGCTGACGCGGAAGCCCTGCGGGGCCGCGCCCGCCGCCCCCTGGTTCTGCTGCACGACGTGCGCCAGCTCGTGCGCGAGGAGCTTCTGTCCCGATTGCGAAGAAGGGTTGTACGCGCCCTGTTTGAAGTAGATGTCGCGCCCGGTCGTGAACGCCTCGGCGTTGAGCGACTTCGCCGCGTGGTGCGCCGCGTGGTCGTCGTGGACGCGCACGCCCCCGAAGTCCTGCCCGAAGCTTGAGCCCATCGAGTCGCGTGTGTCGGAGTCGAGCGGGCGGCCCGCGCTCGTGCCTAACTGCGGCGACGAGTCGTGCGCGGCTTCGGACGACCCGTGCGACTCCTGCCGCTGCACCATCGCCGAAGCGTCCGAGCCGGGAGGCTCCTGCACGCCGGACGACACCACGCGCTGCGCGTAGCGGTTGCCGTACTGCTGCTGCAAGGCGGTGAGGGCGCGCGCCTTCTGCGCATCGTTGACGGGGTTGGAGAACTCCGCCTTGCGGAAGATGGGCGTGAACTTGTCGGGCGGCGGCTCCTGACCGCCGCTCGCGGCCGTCAGCTCGCGCACGAGCGCGTAGGCCCCGCCATGCGCGGCGCTGCTGTGCCCGCCCTCCTGCTTCGGCGCGGGCTCGGCCTGCTGCGTCCTGGCGGCGGGCTCCTGCGCCTGCGGCGCGCCCGTCTTGTCTGTGACCGTCTCCGGCATCTCTCGCACTTCATTTGAAATTTCAAAGTTGAAATTTCAAATTTTTCTGACTCACCCCGCGACCTGCGCGGGCGTCCTCGTCAACTGGTAGAGCGTCTGGCCGCCCTCTTCGGTGACGCGTTGCGGGAAGAGTTTGTCGAGGTCGGGACTGATGACGCGGTTCTCGAAGTCCTCCCAGATACGCTTGTCCTTGCGGCAGTCGTAGGCGCGGCAGACGACGGGGCGTTTCCCGTAGATGCCGCAGCGCTTTGACTCGCGCTCGACGTGATGGCAGTAGCCGTCCTCGTCGTGGCGGATCATGTAGGGCCTCCCTAAGTCCCACTTGACCTGACCCTCTTCCAAGTCCTGTACGGTCAGCGCGAAGCTCAGACGGCAGCAGGCTCCGCGGCAGAGCGCGAGACGGTTCTCACAGTCGATCTCGACGGAGCCCTCGTAAGCGTACTTGTCCTGCTCGTCGTTGGTGAGGGCGACGCCCATCCCCTTCTCCATGAACTTCTCGGCGAGCCGCTGGCCGACCTGCTTCTTGCGCTCGTCCAGCTCTTCGACCGAGATGACGCCGCGCTCCATCAGAAGCTCGATGAGCGCGTAGGAGAAGGAGGCGACTTCGAGCACCTTGCTCGTGTTCGCGTTCTCGCGCCCGTGCGCGTACATCAATCCCGCGGCCACGTCGCTGCGCAGTCTCTCCAACTGAGAGTTGTCCGCCGCCTCCGGCGTCTCGAACGTCTCCGACGCCTTCTCGTCGGCCGCCGCTAACCCCTGAAGCACGACGGCCGCGCTGTCGGCCTGATTAAAGTGTATGTTCTGGCTCATGGCTCTCCTCCTTACTCTGCTCACCGTACAAAGTCAGGATCCGGCGGCGCCTTCTCCTTCGGCGCGGTGGTCGCCGCGGGTTTCACATATAGCTTGAAGGTCGAGATATCGACCCTGTTCCCTTTCGTGAAGGTGAATTGAACTATCCGGGTGCCGGGCTGCTTGTTGACCCTGACGACAATTACCCTCGCGGCCGTCCCGCCGGGGTCTTGCACTTGCATACCCATGCCCGAGAGGTCAACGACCGTGAGGGAGACGCCGGCAGGCACCGTGACGTGCAGCGTCTCGAAGCTCGCACCCTCCACGCTCTCGTAGCGGATGAGCGCGAAATAGTCGGGGAAGGTCTCTTGTCTGGTCGTGTTGGGTTCGAGCCACAACAAGGGCCAAGTGTTAATGCTCGGCGGCTCCACTTTCTTCGCCTGCTGCTGCCGCTGAACGTCGGACGCGGCAGAGCGCTGCTCGACGTGCGCCCGCTCGCCGCGCATGACTGACGAGGCGATGTTGTCCGCCTCCTGCTCGAACACGTCGCCCGCGGGGCCGACCGACGCGCCCCGCGTCGAAGACCCGCCGCGCTGTTGGACGACGTGCGCGAGTTCGTGCGCCAGCAACTCCTGACCTTCACGCGTCGAAGGATTGTACTCACCTTCTTTGAAATAGATGTCGCGGCCGCGCGTGAAAGCGAGCGCGCCGAGTTCTTCGGCGACATCCCCTTCGCGCTTCCCCGTGTGGACGCGCACGTCGCCGAAGTCTTCGCCGAGGGCCGACTCCATCCGGCTCCTCACCCCCGCGTCGAGCGCCTGCGCGCCGCCGTGCGCTGGCGACTCGGCGGCGGGCTTCTGTTCATTCGACTTCTCGCCGCCGGACTGCTCAGTCAGTTGCAGCAAAGCCACGGCAACGCCTACGTCCAGCGC
>CAXTSK010000531.1:0-4011 GCA_964246655.1 uncultured Pyrinomonadaceae bacterium | reverse complement strand
GTCGAAGAGAAGCCCACGCGCGAGGAGGAGATACGCGCACAGCTCGCGCAGGCCGAGGCCGACCTCGCGTCCATCACCATCGAGCCCGCTTCCGACGCGCCGCCGCCCGCCACGACGCGCAGGCGTGAACGTAACGAAGCGGAAGGCACGGGCTCCGTCACACGTCGCGTCTCGGTCACGCCCGCGGAAGAGGAGGCGGCCGAGTACGTCCCTCGAAAGTCTTCGCGCCCCTCCGTACCTGACGTGACGGACATGCTGTCCACCGCCGCGGTCGTGCGCACCGAAGTGCCCGAAGAGAACGCGGACATGCCTTTCGAGCGCAACACGCCGCCAACCGTGAGGGAGTCGGTGCACGCGCCCGCGCGCCCCACGAAGGCCGTGGCCGCGGCGATGCTCGACTACGTCTACCCTTCGGTGGAGTACCTCAACCCCGCGCCGCCGCGCCGCGAGCAGGCCGACGAAGAGCTTCTACAGATCGCGCAGCGCGTCGCCGAGAAGTGCAAGGAGTTCAACGTCACCGGCCAGATCAAACACATCTGCCCCGGCCCCGTCGTCACCACCTACGAGTTCAAGCCCGACCCCGGCGTCAAGTATTCGCGCGTCACGGGGCTCGTGGACGACCTCTGCATCGCGCTCGAAGCCGAGTCGATCCGCATCGACCGCCTGCCCGGCAAGCCGCACGTCGGCATCGAGGTGCCCAACCCCGAGCGCGAGACCATCTTCATGCGCGAGGTGCTTGAGTCGCGACAGTTCCGCGAGTCGGAGTCGAAGCTCACGCTCGCCCTGGGCAAGACCATCGACGGCATCAACTACACGGCCGACCTCACGCGCATGCCGCACCTCCTCATCGCGGGCGCGACCGGCACGGGCAAGTCCGTCTGCCTGAACTCGCTCGTCGTCTCGATTCTTTATAAGGCGAGGCCCGACGAGGTGAAGTTCATCATGATCGACCCAAAGCGTCTTGAGTTGGGTCTCTACGCCGACATCCCGCACCTCGCGACGCCCATCATCACCGAGCCGAAGAAGGCGGCGAACGCTCTGAAGTGGGCCGTCGGGCAGATGGAGCAGCGCTACAAGCAGCTCGCGCAGTGGGGCGTGCGCAACATCGACGGCTACAACACGGAGGCCGAGCGGCGCAACGACATTCTCGACTACGACGACGAGGGGCAGCCGCATAAGAAGCTCCCCTACATCGTCATCATCATCGACGAGTTGGCCGACCTGATGATGACCTGCGGCGCCGACGTAGAAGAGGCCATCACGCGACTCGCGCAGATGGCGCGCGCCGTCGGCATCCACCTCGTGTTAGCAACACAGCGTCCGTCTGTGGATGTCATCACCGGCTTGATTAAGGCGAACTTCCCCTCACGCATCGCCTTTCGCGTCTCGCAGAAGGTTGACTCGCGCACCATCATCGACGCCAACGGCGCTGAACAACTCCTCGGCCGCGGCGACATGCTCTTCCTCCCGCCCGGCACCTCGCGTTTGCTGCGCGTCCACGGCGCGTACCTCGACGAGAACGAGGTCGCCAAGATCGTCTCGCACATCAAGGCGCAGGGCGGCGCGCCCGTCTACGACGAGACGATCACGCAGTCGGACGAAGAGTCCGCGAACGGCGAGGGCGGCTCGGGCGAGCGCGACGAGCTGTTCGAGCAGGCGCTCCGCATCTGCTGCGAGATGAAGCGCGCCTCGACCTCCGTCTTGCAGCGGCGCCTGCGCATCGGCTACGGTCGGGCCGCCGCCATCCTCGACGGGCTTGAGCGCGAAGGCTTCATCGGCCAGGCCGACGGCTCGCGGCCCCGCCCCGTTCTCGCGCGCGCCTTCGAGACCGTCAACCACTGGGACGACTTGCAGGAGAACAGCGCGGAGGAGCTTTGAGGGAACGCTGAACGCGGAACGCATTACAGAAAACCCGTTGTGTTACGGTGATAGTTTCGGGGGTAGCGGTTGTGTCGTTCTTGTCTATCGCGTTTTTGTTAACTTTTACGCCGACCCTACAGGCTCTCCTTTAAGGACAAGCTTTCGACAACTTTTCCACAGTTTCTGTGGAAAAACCTGTGAAAAAGTCGCGTTTTCAGGTTACAAGTTCCTGACAAATTTAGACTTCTAGCATTTTGCACAAAAACGCGGCACACTTAACGAAGCCTTTGCAAAAACGGGCCGCGACGATGCTGCCAACTACTCTCAGGCGTATCATCCTGTGCTGTCTGACGGCCGCCGCACTCACCTCCTGCGTCAAATTGCCACGCCGTGCAGACGGCGGCGGCTCACAACAAACACACGCGCGACAGGAGAGGCAAGATACGCCGCTCGTCTCAATCAACGAAGCCTCGCGCGAGGAGTTGGAGAGGCTTCCCGGCATCGGCCCCGCGCTCGCCGCGCGCATCGTCGAACACCGCGAGCGCTTCGGGCGGTTCCGACGCGCCGAGCACCTGCTGCTCGTACGCGGCATCAGCGAGCGCCGCTTCCTGCAACTGCGCCCCTTCGTCACCGCCGAAGTTGAGACCCGCCGACCCGCGCCGGAGTGACCCGCCTTGAGAGAGCTTCCAGAACTTCGCAACGCCGCGCGTGAAATCTTCGACGAAGCGCTCGCCGCGGTTGACGCGCGCCGCGCCGTGCTCGACGCGGTCGAGTTCGACGGCACGACGCTCCGCGTCGGCGACGCTCGTTTCGAGCGACGCAAAAGCGGGCGGAAGGTCTACTCGGTCGCCCTGGGTAAGGCCGCGGCGACGATGGCGGCGGCGTTAGATGAGCGGCTCGGGAGTGCGCTCGCGGGCGGCGTACTCTCGGCCCCTCGTTCCGACTTCAGGCTGTCCGGGCGTTGGCGCGTCTATGAAGGCGGACATCCCCTGCCGAACGCGGAGAGCATGGAGGCGGCGAGCGCCGCGTTCGACCTTCTGCGTACGGCCGACGACGCGGGTGCGCTCGTCGTCTTCCTCGTCTCGGGCGGCGGGTCGGCGTTGATGGAGCTGCCGCGCGACGAGCGCCTGACTCTCGAAGAACTGCGCGAGGCGAACCGCGTGCTCGTCTCGTGCGGCGCGCCCATCAACGAGGTGAACGCGGTGCGACGCGCACTCTCGGCCGTGAAAGGCGGCGGCCTCGTCGCCCGCTTAACGCACGCAAAGCACGTCACGCTCGTCGTCTCGGACGTAAGCACAGGCCGTGCCTACGACGTGGCATCCGGCCCGACCTTTGAGGCGCCGCCCGACTCACCCGACATCGCCGGGATCGCCTCGCGCTACGAACTGGCATCTAAACTTCCCGCGTCCGTCCTCCGCGCCATCGAAGAGGCAGGCACACACAGCCACACACAAACTTCGTCCGAAGCACGCAGGACGTTCCACGTGCTGCTCGACAACGCGAGCGCGTGCGAAGCCGCCGCGCGGGCCGCGCGCGGGCGTGGCTTCGCGGTCGAGTTCGCGCGAGACATCGTCGAGCAGCACGTCGAGGAGGGCGCGGCCGAACTCGTCTCAAGGCTCTTATCTCTTCACGCGCGCGAGGGCGCGGCGGGCGTGCGCGGCGTGTGTTTGATCTCGGGCGGCGAGTTCGCTTGCCCCGTGCGCGGCGGCGGGACGGGCGGGCGCAACTCGGAGACGGCGCTGCGCGTCGCCTTCGAGCTTGAGAAGGTCTTGCACGAACGCCGGGCGAAGGCCGACCTCATCCCACGACACGCGGTCGCGCTCTGCGCGGGGACGGACGGCATCGACGGCAACAGCCCGGCCGCCGGTGCCCTGGCCGACGAGACGACCGTCACACGCGCCCACACACAGGGACTCGACGCCCGACAGTTTCTCGACGGGAGCGACGCCTACACCCTCTTCAACAACCTCGGCGACGCTGTCCACACCGGCCCAACGGGCACGAACGTGCGCGACGTGCGCATCCTCATCGCCTTATGATTTGAAATTTCAAATTTGAAATTTTCTATTCCTTGACCTTCACCCCTCAAGGCCCTACGAACGTCTCGACCTTCAAATCATCTCCGTCGGTGCTGACGGTAATCATGCCGCG
>CAXTSK010000530.1:0-4018 GCA_964246655.1 uncultured Pyrinomonadaceae bacterium | reverse complement strand
GCGCCGGCCGCGGGCGGGCGGCGCTTGTAGCGGTGCGTGACGGGGCGGCGGCGGCCGATGCCGATGGCGTGGCGCGAGATGATGAGCGTCGGCGGGAGCTGGCGCCGCTTGAACTCGTTGGCCGGCGACTCGACGCGGTTGAGGATGTCGTAGACGAGCGCGCGGTCATGCCCCTCGGCGACGATCTGCTCGGGCGCATACTTCCGCTCGAAGTAGAGGCGCAGGATCGGGTCGAGCGTGTCGTAGGGCGGAAGACTCTGGTCGTCGAACTGGTCGGGCGCCAGCTCGGCCGAAGGTCGCTTGTCGATGATGGCCGCGGGTATCAGCTCGCCGCCGCGGTTGAGGTGGCGCGCGAGGTCGTAGACCTCCGTCTTGAGCACGTCGCCGATGACCGCGAGCCCGCCGTTCGTGTCGCCGTAGAGCGTGCAGTACCCGAGGGCCAGCTCAGACTTGTTGCCGGTCGAGAGGAGCAGACGCCCCTCGGCGTTCGAGACGGTCATCAGGATGTTGCCGCGCAGGCGCGACTGAAGGTTCTCGGCCGCGAGCGACTCGCCGCCGCGCGAAGGCTTGGTCAACCCCATCTCCTGCGTCAAAACCTCGAAGGCCGAAGTGATGGGGCGCTCGACGACGGGCATCCCGAAGTTCTTCCCGAACGCTATCGAGTCTTCGACGCTCCCGCGCGAGGAGAAGGGCGACGGCATCATCACGCCGAGGACGTTCTCGGCCCCGATGGCCTCGCACGCGAGCGCGGCGACGACGGCCGAGTCGATGCCGCCGGAAAGACCCAACACCGCGCGCTTGAAGCCGTTCTTGCGCGCGTAGTCGCGGATGCCTAAGACGAGGGCTGCTCTGACCGTCTCCACGTCGTCGCCGGGCAGGCAGCGCTCGTCGCGCACGCCGCAGTCGAGGTCGATGGTGGCGACGAACTCCTCGAAGGGCGGCGCCTGAAGGATGGTCTCGCCGCGGCAGTCGGTGACGAGCGACGCGCCGTCGAAGAGGACGCCGTCGTTGCCGCCGACGAGGTTGACGTAGACGACCGGCAGGCCCGAGAGCTTCGAGCGGTGCGAGACCATCCGGCACCGCTCCCCCATCTTCCCGCGGTTGAACGGCGACGCGTTGGGCGAGACGATGACGGTCGCGCCCAACGCGATGACCTCGTCGGTCGGGTCGTTCGTGTAGAGCCGCTCCTTCCAGAACGTCTTGTCGTTCCAGAAGTCCTCGCAGACGACGACGCCCAGCTTCTCTCCGCCAAGCTCGAACAGTTGTCTTCGCTCGCCCGACTGGAAGTAGCGCGGGTCGTCGAACACGTCGTACTCGGGCAGCAGCGTCTTGTCCGCGAAGCCCAGCAGCTCCCCGTCGCGGATGACGGCGGCAGAGTTGAAGAGCTTCCGCCCGTGCACCGCGCCCGTCGGCCTGACGGTGCCGACAACCGCCGTCAAGCCCTTCGTCGCCGGGATGATTCTCTCCAAAGGCTTCAAAGAAGATTCGACGATGTCTCGATCCAGGAACCAGTCGAGCGACGTGTAGCCCTGCACGCAAGCCTCCGGAAAGACGATCAGGTCCGACCGCTCTTCCCTCGCCTGACCGATGGCGCGCAGGATGCGCTCCGTGTTCCCCTCGTAATCCCCGTTCGTCGTATTGATCTGCACGATGGTGACTAGCATGGCTGGATTCTATAACCGATGCCCCGGCCGCCTCATCAAAGCGGCCGGGGCTCAGCGGAAGTCCTTGATGAGCATTACGTCGTAGAAGTTGTCGCCGCGCGCGACGGCGAGTTGGCGGCCGTCGGGCGAGTCTGCCTACTTCTTCCCCCATCCTCCGCCGCCGGGCGTCTCGATGCGGACGCGGTCGCCGGGCTTGAGGTCGCGTGAGCCTTTGGCGTCGAGCTTCAAGGTCTTGTTGCCGCGGACGATGGAGTCGCGACCGGGCCGTCCGTCTTCTCCGCCGTCGAGGCCGTAGGGCGCGCGCGCGCGCCGGTCGGCGAGCAGAGACATGCGCGCGGGGACTAGCGTCTCTATCTCTCTCACCACGCCGTCGCCGCCCCAGTGCTTCCCACGCCCGCCCGAGCCGCGGCGCAGGCGGTAGGCGCGCACGCGCAGAGGGTACGCGTACTCCAGAGCCTCGGCCGGGGTGTTCAGGCTGTTGGTCATGTGCGTGTGGACGCCCGAGACGCCGGACGCTGTGGGGCGCGCTCCCATGCCGCCCGCGACCGTCTCGTAGTAGGCGAACTCGTGCCCCGTGCGCGGGTCTGTGCCGCCGACGGTCAGGTTGTTCATAGACCCCTGGCTCGCCGCGGGGATACGTCCGGGGAGCGCTTTCGAGAGAGCCTTGAAGAGCACGTCAACGATGCGCTGCGAGGTCTCGACGTTCCCGCCCGCGACCGGCGCCGGGTGCGTGGCGTTGACGACCGTGCCCGCAGGCGCGACGACTTCAAACGGCTCCATCAGCCCCGCGCTCGCGGGCACCTCTTCCGCCCCAACCAGACACCGGAAGACGTAAGCTACGGCCGAGACCGTGATGGCCTCGACCGCGTTGACCGGCCCCGAGACCTGCGGCGCGCTCCCCTTGAAATCGACGACGGCGCGCTCGCCCTTCACTTCGACGCGGACGCGCAGCGTCACTTCGCCTGCTCTCACCCCGTCCGAGTCGAGCGCGTCCTCGGCCTCGTACACGCCGTCGGGCACTTCGCGCAAAGTCGCGCGCATCATGCGCGCCGAGTATTCGATCAGGTGGCGCGCGTACTCCGCCGCCTCTTCCCTCCCCGCGCGCCCGACTATCTCCAACAGACGCGCCGCGCCCGTCCTTAAAGAGCCGACCTGCGCCTCGAAGTCCGCGCGCCGCTCGCGCTCGACGCGCACGTTCGCCAACAGCAGGCGCAACACGTCCTCGTTGACGCGCCCCCCGACGACGAGCCTCACCGGCGGAATCCGCAACCCCTCGCCGTACACGTCGGTCGCCATCCCCATCGACCCCGGCGTCGCCCCCCCGATGTCCGCGTGGTGCGCGCGGTTCGCCACATAGAAACTCGCCGCTCGTTCCGACTTCTTTTCAAGGAAGACTCCCGCGACGAGCGTCACGTCGGGCAGGTGCGTGCCGCCGGCGAAGGGGTCGTTGAGGACGACCACGTCGCCGGGGCCGAGGGTCTTCGCGCGGAGCGCGGCGGCGACGGCCATCGGCATCGAGCCGAGGTGGACGGGCATGTGGTCGCCCTGCGCGATGACCCTGCCTTCGTGGTCGAAGACGGCGCAGGAGTAGTCGCGCCGCTCCTTGATGTTCGGCGAGTGCGCCGTGCGCCGCAGCGTCAGCCCCATCTCCTCCGCGACCGAGGTGTAGAGCGCGCGGTAGATTTCCAGCGTCGTCGGGTCGAAGCCCTTTTTCATAACTCGATGACGAGATTCCCGAGCCTGTCCATGAACGCGCGTGCGTCCGAGGGGACGAGCGTCGTCGAAGAATACTCCGTGACGACGCACGGCGACTTGAGCCGCGCGCCCGCGGGCAACTCCTCGCGCCGGTAGACGGCCACGTCGCGCGCGCCTTCGTCGAAGTGGACGCGCGCTCTGCGTTGCGGCTTGAAAGTGTTCGTGCCCGCCGTCTTGGCACGGCGCGGCCGCTCGTCCTTTAACTCTTCGACCAGACCCGCCGAGCGCAGGCGCGCGCTCACCACCTCGACCGCGTCGGCCGACTGCGCATAGCCGTAGCGCGCCTCGTGCTCGCGGTGGAAGCGCTCGACCAGGCGGCGCCCGCCGTCCCATGCAATCTCAAGCTCGAAGGACTGACCCGCGTAGCGCGCCGCGACCGTCCGCTCGTGCTTTTGCCGTTCGTCATTAAACCCTTCGCGCTTGAGCGCCGCGCGGGCCTCGCGCTCCATCTCACGAAAGGCGCGCTCGACGCGCACTGACTGCGCCGCCGCTTCACTCCCGACTTCGAGCATGAGCGTGCGGCTCAAACTCTTCAACACGTCCGCGCGCAGACAACCCAAAGCAGAGAGAGCGCCCGGCGCTTGCGGCACGAGCACGCG
>CAXTSK010000529.1:0-4025 GCA_964246655.1 uncultured Pyrinomonadaceae bacterium | reverse complement strand
TCCGCGAGGGGGGCCGGACGGTCGGCGCCGGCACCGTCTCCGACATCATCGAGTAATGGCCTGACCGAGGCCGAATAAGTAAGAGATAGAGGTTAGAACTTATGCCGCGCGACAACATTGTGTTGCAGTGCACCGAGTGCAAGAGCCGCAACTACGTCACGACCAAGAACAAGAAGACGACGCCCGAACGCCTGGAGTTCAGGAAGTTCTGCCGCCGCTGCCGCCTGCACCGCGCGCACAAGGAAACGAAGTAAAGCCGTAAACGGTGAATCGTAAACCGTGACAAGTGAAAGACAGCGTTTCTTGTCAGGGGTTAGGGTTCACGATTCACGGCCTTCGGAGGGGTATAGTGTCAATGGTTAGCACGTCGGTCTCCAAAACCGAAAGTCCGAGTTCAAATCTTGGTACCCCTGCCATTGATGTTTGAGCGTTGACGCTTGTCCGGGTGAGGACTTCCCGATGGCGTCTGAAGAGTGGAAACAGTCGAACCCAGAGAAGCTGCGCGAGTATCGGCGCAACTGGTACGCGAGGAATCAGAAAGCCGCGAAGGACGCCGTTCGCCAGCGCAAGCGCGAAATCCGCGGCTGGTTAGACGCCTACAAGGCTCAGTTGAAGTGCGAACGCTGTGGCGAAGCACATCCAGCCTGTCTGGAGTTTCACCACAGGGAGCCGAGCAGGAAAGAGATGGAAATCTCTAAAGCTCTAGACTGGGGTTGGAGCATAGAACGGATTCTGAGCGAAATTGAAAAGTGTGACGTGCTTTGCGCCAACTGCCATCGCAAGGAGCACTGGAAGTAAAGGCGTCTGAAAGGGAAGTAAAGGCCAGGTGTCGGAGAAAGAGGAAGAACAGATGACTGCGAGCCATGACGAGCCCGGCGACCTGCCGGGGACGCCGTCGGGCGGAGCCCCGCGCATGGCGAGGTTCGGTGAGGGGCCGGAGGGTCGCCCGGCGCGGCGCGAGCGCGCCGAGGCCGAGCATGAGCGCGACGGCTTCTTCGAGCGCGCCGGCAAGTTCGTGCGCGACGTGCGCGCCGAACTCGGAAGGACGAGCTGGCCGTCGGCTATTCAGGTCAGGAACACGACCATCATCACCATCGCGGCCGTCGCCTTCTTCGCCACGTACCTCTTCGTCATCGACCGGCTCTTCACGTTCCTGCTCGACCAGGTGGCGAAGCTCTTCGGGGCCGCCTAAGGAAGTCTGAAGTCATGCAGCAGTGGTTCATCCTACACACGTACTCGGGGCACGAGAAGAAGGTGCGCGACAGCCTGAAGGCGCGCGTCCGCGACACCGACCTTCAGGCCGAGATCACAGAGGTGCTCGTCCCGACCGAGACCGTGGTCGAGATGCGCGGCAACAAGCGCGTCGAGTCGTCGCGGATGTTCTACCCCGGCTACGTGCTCGTCCAGATCGAGTGCGACGACCGCGGGCACATCCCCGACAACGTCTTCCACCTGATCAAGTCCACGCCGAAGGTGACGGGCTTCGTCGGCGGGCAGACGCCGACGCCGCTCACCCCCGACGAGGTGAACCAGATCGTCCACAACGTGACCGAGGCGGCCGAGAAGCCGAAGCCGAAGTTCACGTACGCGTCCGGCGAGACGGTGCGCATCAAGTCCGGCCCCTTCGCCTCGTTCACGGGCAAGGTCGAAGAGGTCAACTCCGACAAGTCCACGCTCAAGGTGGTCGTCACCATCTTCGGGCGCTCGACGCCGGTCGAACTCAACTTCCTGGATGTCGAGAAGGTCACGTTTACCGAAGACGAATGAAAGGCAGTAAATGGTCAATGGTCAATAGTAAATAGAAATTGCTCTTAACCATTCACCATTTACCATTCACCATTTACTAAGTCATGGCTAAGAAAATCACGGGTTACATCAAGTTGCAGGTGCCGGCGGGGAAGGCGAACCCCGCGCCGCCCATCGGGCCGGCGCTCGGCCAGCACGGCGTCAACATCATGGAGTTCTGCAAGGCCTTCAACGCGAAGACCGCGCAGATGGATCCCGACCTCAAGGTGCCGGTCGTCATCACGGTCTTCGCCGACCGCTCGTTCACGTTCGAGACGAAGACGCCGCCCGCGGCCGACCTCCTGAAGAAGGCCGCCGGTGTCCCCAAGGGCTCGGGCAAGCCGAACAAGGAGAAGGTCGGGTCGATTTCCCGCGACAAGATCGAGGAGATCGCCAAGCTTAAACTTGTAGACCTGAACACGACGAACCTCGAATCGGCCATCAAGACCATCGAGGGCACGGCGCGCAACATGGGTCTGACCATCGAATAAGGGTTTTGGGTTTTAGGTGCTGGGTGCTGGTGAAAACCAAAACCCGGAACCCAACACCCGGCACCCTCTTGAGAGGGAGAAGCCTTCAACAAGCTTCGTTCGTACCTCAGAGGAGCAGGAATGGCTAAGCAGGGCAAGAAGTACCGCGCCGCCCTCGAAAAGATCGAGGAGGGGCGCAAGTACAGTCTCGACGAGGGGCTGGCGAAGGTGAAAGAAGTCTCCGCGGTTACGGCGCGCAAGTTCGACGAGACGATCGAGCTGACCATGTGGCTGGGCGTTGACCCGCGCAAGGCCGACCAACTGGTGCGCGGCACCGTGGTGCTGCCGCACGGCGTCGGCAAGACGGTGCGCGTGCTCGTCATCGCGCAGGGCGAGAAGGTCAAGGAGGCCGAAGAGGCCGGGGCCGACATGGTCGGCGGCGAGGACATGGTCACTAAGATCAAAGGTGGCTGGCTCGACTTCGACGCCGTCATCGCCACGCCCGACATGATGCGCCTCGTCGGCCAGTTGGGTAAGGTGCTCGGCCCCCGCGGCCTGATGCCCAACCCGAAGACCGGCACCGTCACCTTCGACGTGGCGACCGCCGTCCGCGAGACGAAGGCCGGCAAGGTCGAGTACCGCGTCGATAAGACCGGCGTCATCCACGTCGGCATCGGCAAGGTCTCGTTCGCGGACGACTCCCTGCGCGAGAACGCGCAGACCTTGCTCGACGCGGTGGTGAAGGCCAAGCCCTCGACCGCGAAGGGCAAGTACGTGAAGAAGGTGAACCTCGCCTCGACCATGAGTCCGGGCGTTCTGCTGGACGAGACCGTCTACGCGCGGTAAGGGAGGCGAGAGCAGAGTTATGAAGACCAGAGAGCAGAAGCAGAAAAACCTCGAAGCCCTCGCGCAACAGTTCCAGGCGGCATCCGCCGGGATGCTGGTCGGCTTCACGAAGTTGACGGTCGCGAAGGATCAGGAATTGCGCCGCCGCCTCGCGGAAGCGGGCGCCAGCTATTCCGTCGTCAAGAACACCCTGGCCCGCAAGGCCGCCGAGGGCACCCCCTTCGAGGGCGCCGCCGAGCACTTCAAGGGCGTCACGGCGCTGGCGCTGGCCGAGGGCGACCCCGTGGAGTTGTCGAAGGCGATCTCGAAGTTCGTCAAGGACAACCCCGAAATCTTCAGCTTCAAGGCGGGCGTCGTCGAGGGGCGCGTCGTGGCGCTAAAGGATGTCGAAGCCCTCGCCACGCTGCCGTCGAAGGAGGTCATGATCTCGAAGATCATGTTCCTCATCAACGCACAGGCGCAGCGCCTCGCGACGGTCATCTCGGCCGTCCCGCGCAACCTCGCTGTCGTCGTCGGGCAGGTCGCCGAGCAGAAGGGCGGCGGGGAAGCCGCTTAACAATTTGAAATTTGAGATTTCAAATTTGAAATCTCTTTAGAGTCAGCCGGACGCGGAAAACGAGCAGGGCGATTTGTCAGGTCGCCTTTGACGGCTCGGACGCGCGCGGGGTCTGGATGCAACAGACTCGGATGGGCGTTCCGTGGGTTCTCCTGCTGCGAACAGCAAACGGACAGCAACACTAGAACCCTTTGAGGAGGAGTTAAGTAATCATGGCACTTTCGAATCAGGAAATCGTTGACGCGTTGAAGGAGAAATCGCTTCTCGAAGCGTCCGAGTTGGTTAAGTTGATCGAGGAGACCTTCGGCGTCTCGGCGGCGGCTGCCGCCGTGGCGGCGGCGCCCGCGGCAGGCGCGGCGGCTGAGGCC
>CAXTSK010000528.1:0-4028 GCA_964246655.1 uncultured Pyrinomonadaceae bacterium | reverse complement strand
GGGGCGGTCCGAACTTCGGCCGCGACAATTACTATCTGGCCCTGCTCGGCACGCCTTCGCTCACGGAGCCCTGGCTGATTCAGTTCGGCGGTCACCATCTCGCCATCAACGTGACGGTCGTCGGCAAGTCCAACGTCATGACGCCGAGCCTGCCCGCCGCGCAGCCCGCGATTTATAAACTCAACGGCGAGACCGTGCGCCCGCTGGGCCGCGAGAATGACAAGGGCTTTGCCCTCGTCAATTCGCTCGACGCGGCGCAGCGGAAGCAGGCGATACTGAACTATCAAGTCAGCGACCTCGTGCTCGGCCCGGGTCAGGACGGCAAGACGATTCAACCCGAGGGCATCAAGGCTTCCGAATTGAACGCCGCGCAGCAACAGATGCTACTCGACCTGGCGCACGAATGGGTTGGCATCCTCAACGACGAAGCGGCGGCGGCGAAGATGGATGAACTCAAAGCTAACCTGCCGGAGACTTGGTTCGCCTGGAGCGGGCCGACGACTAACGGGAGCGCCTCGTACTTCCGCATTCAAGGCCCGACGCTTCTCATCGAATACTCGCCGCAGCGTTCGCGCGGCAGCGGCGGCCTCGACCCGACTCACATTCACACCATCTACCGCGACCCGACCAACGATTACGGCGCGCGGCTGGTGAAGAGATGAAACGCCTGCTCGCCTGTCTCCTCTGCGCGTTCGCCTCACAGGCGACGGCGGCGGCGCACGCGCTCGACGAATACGTACAGGCCGCGCAGGTCGCGCTCGCGCCTGATGGGGTGAGCGTCGAGCTGCGTCTGACGCCCGGCGTGTTTGTGGCCGACCGCGTCTTCGCGTTGATTGACGTTGACGGCGACGGGCAGATTTCGACGGCGGAAGAGCAGGCTTACGCGCAACGTGTGATGCAGGATGTCGCGCTCGAAGTGGACGGGCGGCGCGCGCCGCTCGCGCTGAAGGGGGTCGAGTTCCCTTCGCGGCAAGAGATGAAGGGAGGCGTCGGCGCGATTCGACTCCGTCTGGCAGCGGAGGCGGACCTGGGCGCGGCGGGCGAGCACCGGCTCTCTTTCCGCAACGAACACCTGCCCGAACTCGGCGCCTATCTGGTCAACGCGCTGGTTCCGACAACGAGCGAAATCAAGATTGGCAAACAGGAACGCGACCCGCTCCAACACGAACTGCGTTTGAGCTTTCACGTCAACGCCGCGGACACGCGCGGGCCGCGGCGTTGGACGGGCGTGTTGCTGTTATGCTTGTGTATAGTGTTGCTCTTCCCGCGATTGAAACAGTTGCGCCGACCCGAACGATGAGCAGAGTCGAGTCAACTCTTCATCAGCTTTATCCCACACGAGGAGGAAGTCATGGAACGTAAGTCAGCATCCGAATACCCGCAGGAGTTGTTAGACCTCTTTCACGAATACCAGCACGGCGACATCGACCGCCGCACCTTCCTCGACCGCGCAGGCAAGTTCGCGGTCGGCGGCCTGACCGTCGCGGCCATCTTCGAGGGACTGCGGCCCAACTACGCCTGGGCGCAGCAGGTGCCGCCGGACGACAAGCGCATCAAGGTCGGCTATGAAGTCGTGCAGTCGCCCGCCGGGAACGGTTCGATCAAAGGCTATCTGGCCCGCCCGGCAAAGAACGGGAAGCTGCCCGTCGTGCTCGTCATTCACGAGAACCGCGGGCTCAACCCTTACATCGAAGACGTTGCGCGCCGACTCGCGCTCGAAAAGTTCGTCGCCTTCGCGCCCGACGGTTTGACTTCGGTCGGCGGTTACCCGGGCAGCGACGAGAAGGGCGCCGCGGCCTTTCGCACGGTGGACGGGAAGAAGATGACCGAAGACTTCGTCGCGGCGGCGAAGTGGCTCAAGGCGCGCCCCGACTCGACCGGCAAGCTGGGCGCGGTGGGCTTCTGCTTCGGCGGCGGGATGGTGAACCAGTTGGCCGTGCGGCTCGGCGCCGATTTAAACGCCGGGGTCGCGTTCTACGGCCGCCAGCCGGGCGCGGACGACGTGCCCAAGATTTCCGCGCCGCTGCTGCTGCACTACGCGGGCAACGACCAGGGCGTTAACGCAGGCATCGCGGCTTACGAGGCGGCGCTCAAGGCCAACAAGAAGACTTACGCGCTCTACATGTACGAGGGCAAGCAGCACGGCTTCCACAACGACACGACGCCGCGCTACGACGAGGCAGCCGCCAAACTGGCCTGGTCGCGCACCCTCGACTTCTTCAAAAAGCACCTGCGCTGACTCCCGTTTAAGCCGGCGGCGGCTCAGGCTCTTCGGACTTCTCCGCCGACGCCTCCTCGGACGTGGGGGCGTCGGCGTCCTGCTTCCGCGTCCTCGTAAAGACGAGGTGCGTCACGATGTCCCAGGCGTTGTGAATGCCGACGAAGAGGAGCACCAGCGCCGCGGTGCCGACGATGAACAGGGCCGTGCTCTCGCTGGAGCGTACCTCGAACGCCGCCACGGCCAGCACCACGTACGCCGCGAACGGGAGCAGCACGTGAAACAGCCAGTCCTCGAACACGGGCCGGTAGGCCGTCTGCGCCCGCATGCGGCGGGCCACGACGGCGCCGTACACAATCCCGCCGAGGCCCGCTAAACCCCAGAGAATCGCGGCGGCGCCGACCCCGCCCCAAGGGGCGCTGTTAACGGCCGACAGCAACAGCACGACCGCGAAGTGGACGACGCTCGGCGTCGTAAAGGCGTTGCTCGCCTGCGCGGCGCCTCGCTCAATCGGCCTGCCCGCGATGAGGGTGAGGACGACGAACTGCAACCCGATCAGCGCCCCGGCAGACGACCCGACGATGACGTAGAAATTCTCCCATCCGGCGAGTGCGTTCATGTCTGGAATTAAACCATCCGTCTCTTCGGCCCTCAACCCGGCTCGGACTTGTTCGTCGCTGCCGCTCAGCGGCCGGTCATCCGCTCCGCATGTTCCGGGTAGCGAGCGCCTTGCACCGTAATCTCGGAGGCGGCGCTCTCGATCTCGCGGAGGTCGTCGAGCGTCAGCTCGACTTCGGCCGCCCCGATGTTCTCCCCCAGGCGGTGCAGTTTCGTCGTGCCCGGGATCGGCACGATCCCGGGCTTCTGAGCGAGCAGCCACGCCAGCGCGATCTGCGCGGGTGTCGCCTCCTTCTTCTCCGCTATGGTGCGGAGCAGCTCGACAAGGACTTGGTTCGCCTTCCGCGCCTCGGCCGTGAAGCGCGGGACGATGTTGCGGAAGTCGGTGCTGTCGAACGTCGTGCTCTCGTCGATCTTCCCCGTGAGGAAGCCTTTGCCGAGAGGGCTGAACGGGACGAAGCCGATGCCGAGTTCTTCGAGCGTCGGGATGACTTCCTCTTCGGGCTTCCTCCACCACAGCGAATACTCGCTTTGGAGCGCCGCGACGGGCTGGACGGCGTGCGCGCGGCGGATGGTCTGCACCCCCGCTTCGGAGAGGCCGAAGTGCCTCACCTTGCCCTCCTGAATCAAGTCCTTCACCGCCCCCGCCACGTCTTCGATGGGTACGTTCGGGTCAACGCGGTGTTGGTAGAAGAGGTCGATTGTCTCGACCTGAAGTCTCTTGAGCGAGGCTTCGGCGACCTGCTTGATGTGCTCCGGCCGGCTATCCAACTCACTCCACCTCGCCCCGGCGTCGGAAGCGGGTTTGAATCCGAACTTGGTGGCAATCACCACCCGGTCGCGGAAGGGGGCGAGGGACTCGCCGACGAGTTCTTCGTTCGCGAACGGGCCGTAGACTTCGGCGGTGTCGAAGAAGGTGACGCCTTTCTCGACCGCCGCGCGGATCAGTGAAACGGCCTCCTGCCTGTCCGTGGCCGGGCCGTAGCCGAAGCTCAGCCCCATGCAGCCGAGTCCGAGTTCCGAAACTTCCAAATCGCTCTGACCAAGTTTGCGCTTCTGCATTGCTTCTCCTCCGTATCCTATTGTTTGATCGTGATTCTAAATCAAGTTGGGAGTGCGGGCATCCCTGCCCGCCATGAGCGCTTCAGCGCGAATGCTTGGTGCCTTTAAGCTTCAACACTGAGAGATGACG
>CAXTSK010000527.1:0-4030 GCA_964246655.1 uncultured Pyrinomonadaceae bacterium | reverse complement strand
CTCCTCCTCCGCCCGCGCCCGAGGTCAGGCAGGAGGCGCCGCCCGTCCACGTCCCCGTCGTGCCTGTGCTCGAAGCGGAAATCTTGGAGGAGCCGGAAGATCTCGACGATGAAATCTACCTGAGCCTCCTCGACGACGAGGGCGAGTTCCGCGCGGGGCAACTGGTGACGATTAAGATTTACGTCGGCCGCGGCGCGTACGGCCAGAGGCCCGTCGGCCGGGCCAACCTGACGGTCAAAGTCCTGGGCACTTCGTTCCGCCCCATCATCGTGACGGCGGAGACGGACGTGCACGGGGTCGGCGTCGTCCGCGCGCTGCTCCCGCGCTTCAGCTCGGGCCGCGCGGCCATCATCATCCGCGCCGTCGCGGGCGACCACGCGGCCGAGATGCGGCGCATCATCCACCAGTGACGAAAGGGACGGGGCTTGCGCGTAGAGCTTAACGGCGAGTCGAAGGAGCTGACGGAAGGGACGACCCTGCTCTCCCTCATCGAGCAACTCTCGCTCGCGCCCGAGCGCGTCGCCGTCGAGCTCAACCGCGACGTTGTCCGCCGCGCCGACTGGCCCGCCACACGCCTCAACGACGGCGACCGCGTCGAGATCGTCCACTTCGTCGGCGGCGGCTGATTTCTGTTTCGAACCGTCAGGGTGTAAATTGTGCGCGAGCCCGCCGACACATCGACGGCGGGCTTTCATCCTTTAGAAAGAGCGCTCATAAATAATGTCCACAGCGGTTCAGGTAGACAGGGAGACTTTCGAGGTCGCGGGGCGCGTGTTCGCGTCGCGTTTGATTGTGGGGACGGGGAAGTATCGGAGCTTCGAGGAGATGAAGGCGGCGCACCGCGCTTCGGGCGCGGAGATGGTGACGGTGGCCGTCCGGCGCGTGCCCTTAGACCGCAAGACCGAGTCGTTCCTCGACCACCTCGACCCGAACCTTGTCATCCTCCCCAACACCGCCGGCTGTTACTCGGCCGAAGAGGCAATCCGCACGGCGAGGCTCGCGCGCGAGGCTTTGCAGACGGACCTCGTCAAGCTCGAAGTCATCGGCGACCAGACGACGCTCTTCCCCGACAACGAGCAGACGCTCGAAGCCGCGCGCGTGCTCGTCCGCGAGGGCTTCAAGGTTCTGCCCTACTTCTCCGACGACCTCATCATGGCGAAGAAGCTGCTCGACGCGGGCTGCTCGGCCGTGATGCCGCTGGCGGCGCCCATCGGCTCGGGGCTCGGCGTGCAGAACCCCGCCAACCTCCGCATCATGCGCGAGCAGTTGCCGGACGCCGTCATCATCGTGGACGCGGGCGTGGGCACGGCGAGCGACGCGGCGGTGGCGATGGAGCTGGGCGTGGACGCGGTGCTGATGAACACGGCCATCGCGGAGGCCGAAGACTCCGCGCGGATGGCTACGGCCATGCGCCTCGCGGTCGAGGCCGGCCGCCTCGCCTTCCTCGCGGGCCGGATGCCCAGGCGCCTCTACGCCAGCGCTTCGAGCCCTCTGACGGGCGTGGTTCGCTGAACTCGTAGGCGTCTAAAAGTAAGAAGAGAAGCGGGAGAGTGACCTCCGAAGTTGAGGGACGCTCTCCCGTTTCGTTTTGTGCTGAAGAGGCGCACACCTGCGCGGGCGCGGAGCTGTTGCGCGGGTTGGGTTGAGCGGCTGCGAAGTCCGCAGAGTTGTTGCCCGTGTCCGTGCATCCGTCGCCCTTCCTGACGGCGGCCGTGTTCGTGCCCGGCGCGGGTGCGGGAGCGGACTCGGAACAGTTGGCGGACGTGCCGTAGCCGACGAGGTCGATAATGTTCGTGCTCGAAGGGCAAGAGCCGGACAGCGCGGTCGTCGTCTTGACGAGTGCGACCTTGCCGGCCGTCGCGCTCAGGTTGATCGACCCGGCCGCGTCCGCCGCCGGCAGCGAGCCGACGCCGTTCGCGTTGCCCGCCTCCTGCACGAGGTAACGCCGCCCGGGCGCGAGCGTGAAGTCTCCGAGCGCCGTCGTCTGCCATGCCCCTGTCCCCGTCGCGGAGGCATACTGCACAGACCACCCGTTGAGAGAGACCGCCGTCGCCCCGCGGTTGTACAGCTCGACGAAGTCGTTCTTGAAGGCCGAGCAGTTCGCCGTCGTGCAGCCTGCCCCGCCGTAGATCTGGCTGATGACGACGAGCGGTGTCAAAGGAGTTGGAGTCGGCGTCGGTGTGGCCGAAGGCGTCGGGCTCGGCGTCGGCGTGCTTGTCGGCGTCGGGGTCGGCGAAGGTGTCGGCGTCGGCGTCGGCGTACTTGTCGGAGTTGGAATAGGTGTTGGCGTCGTCGTTGGAGAAGGCGTCGGGCTTGGTGTTGGTGTCGGGAGTGGAGTCGGGGTCGGCGTGGCGGAGCACGAGACTGTCGTCATGTTTGTGTTGCGGGGCGCGGGCGCCGCCGCTTGAAAGTCAGTCGCGTTGTCGTTCGTGTCCGCGCAGCCGTTCTCCTTCCTGAAGGCCGAGAGCGTATTACTTGGGGCGGGCGCCGGGCCGTTGCCCTCGAAGCAGGTGGCGGCCGAGCCGTAGCCGACGAAGTCAACGACCTGCTGCCCGGCGGGACACGCGCCGCTCAGTGCTTCGGTCGTGTTCACGAGCGCGACCTTGCCTGCGTTCGCGGCGAGAGCGACGTTGCCCGAAGCGTCGGGTATCGGCAAGTCCTGACCGCAGGGCGAACCGGAGCATCCCGTCCCGGCCGCCTGTTGAATCAGAAGATGTTGACCCGGCGCGAGTGTGACGTGCGGCAGGCTCGTCACCTGCCAGGTCGTCCCGCCGGCCGAAGAGTATTGAATCGACCAACCGTTCAGGTCTGCGTCCGTCCCGCCGCGGTTGAAAATCTCGACGAAGTCATTCTTGTACGGCGCGCCGCTGTTGCCGCCGCCGCCGAAGACCTGACTGACGACGACCAGTGGCTTCGGCCCCGGCGTCGGCGTCGGCTGCGGCGTCGGTGTGGGCGTCGGCGTCGGTAAGGGTGTTGGCGAAGGCGTGGGCAGAGGAGTCGGGGACGGTGTCGTTGAAGGAGTCGGGGTCGGCGTCGGAGTTGAAGTCGGCGTCGGGATAGGCGTCGGCGTGACGGTAGGAGTGGGAGACGGGGGGGGGGTCGGCGACGGCGTGGGGGTTGGCGTAGGGGTCGGTGTCGGAGTTGGAGATGGGGTCGGCGTAGGCTGTGGCGTCGGGGTGGGAGTCGGGTTGACTGTGATCGTGGTCAAACCCTCGATGCCGCCCGCGCGTGCGAAGAGCGTGGCGGTGCCGGAGGCGTGGGCCGTGACGTTGACTGTCGTGCCTTCCGTCGGCGCGACTGTCATCTTCTTCGAGTCGCTCGCAGACCAGATGAAGAGGACGCCGGGAACCTCCGCCTCGACACCGTTGTTGCTCGTGAAGGCGCGGGCGCTGAAGTCGAACCTGCCGCCGATGTCGAGCGTGGCCGCGGCGGGCAAGACTTCCACGCGCGCGAGTGGCGGCGAGCCAAACGGAGTCCCGTCGGCTCGAAGGCCGGGCGAGTAGATACGACCCGCGGAGGCCGAGGCCGAAGCGTGCGCGCCGAAGTCGCCGCCCGAAGAGCCCGCGCCCGCGTCGGGCGAGCGTGTGAGAGACTGATCCCGCGGTGCGTTGACGGCGCTGCCGATACCGTACGCGAGTGTGGCGACGACGAACGTGCGGTCTGAGGCAAGGGGCAGCTTGACGGTCAGCGTGTCGCCGCCGTCGTTGAGGCTGAGCGAGCCCGTCTTGAAGACGAGCGCCCCGCCGAAGGCGTCGGCCGTCGGCGTACCTCCGCCGAAGATGAGGACGGATCGTCCCGCTTCGATGACGGTCTGTTCGGGGAAGGTGAAGCGGTCGCTTGCGGCGTCGGCGATTTGCAGCCCCGACAGTTCGAGCGGTGCGTCGGACGTGTTGACCAGCTCGACGAACTCGTCGTCGTCGGAGCTGCGCGTGCCGTCGCGGTTCGCGTCGCCTTCGATTTGGGCCGTGTCGGCGTCGTCGGGCGGCACGTCTGCGAGGAGTTCGTTGACGACGAGCGGGACGAGGACTGT
>CAXTSK010000526.1:0-4039 GCA_964246655.1 uncultured Pyrinomonadaceae bacterium | reverse complement strand
CACGCCCGGCGTGACGCCGCCCGCGACGACCACGACCACCACGACCCCGCCGACCACGACCGAGACGGGCGAGCAGGAGCCGACCTTCCCCACCGTGCAGCCGCGCCCCGTGCCGCCGATGCCGTCGCTCGTGCGCGTGGGCGTGACCGGCACCGACGCGCTCTCGCTCACGCTGAACGAGGCCATCCGCCGCGCGCTCGAAAACAACAACGACATCGAGATCGCGCGCGCCGACGTGCGCCTCGCCGAGCAGACCTTGAACGCCCTGAACGGCGTCTTCGACCCGGTCTTCACCTACACGCCCCAGATCAACAGCGCCATCCGCCCCGTCACGAACATCTTCGGCGGCGCGAACAATACGGGCACGGTCTCGACCACCGACTTCAACAACGACGCCTCCGTCACCAAGCAGTTCGGCAAGGGCGGCGGCAACTTCACATACTTCTTCAACAACACGCGCGAGACCACCGACGCCACGAACACGCGCATCAACCCGATCTTCTCGTCGGCGCAGGGGCTTCAGTTCACGCAGCCCTTGTGGCGCGACCGCTCCATCGACCGCAACCGCCAGCAGATACGCATCCAGCGCAAGCGTCTGGAGCAGACGGACGCCGACTTCCGCCTCCGCACCATCAACGTCATCTCGCAGGTGCAGAGCGCCTACTGGGACCTGGTCTTCGCGTTGCGCAACGAGCAGAACCAGATCGCCAACGTGAAGCTCGCGCAGGAGAACTTCCGCCGCACGGAGGCGAGCGTCGCCGCGGGCGCCTCGGCCCCGCTCCAGCGCGCCGAGATCGAGACGGAGCTTTCGACGCGCCAGTCGGCCCTGCTCCTCGCCAACCAGCAGGTGACGTTCGCCGAGAACGTGCTGAAGAACCTGCTCATCAAGGATGCGCTCTCGCCCGACTGGTCGAAGGCGCTCGTCCCGACCGACTCGCCTTCGTTCGACGAGACGCCGCTCAACCTTGAGACTTCGCTCAAGGAGGCGCACGAGAACCGCCCCGAGATGCGCCGCCTCCGCCTCGAAGGCGATGTTAACGACATCAACTTGCAGTTCTACAAGAACCAGACGAAGCCGCGCATCGACCTCGTCGGCACCGTCCAGACCAACGGTCTGGCCGGCACCCCGCAGGGCGACACGACCTTCGCCGACCCCACCGACACCAGCGAGATCCCTCGGACGATCACGCACCCCATCCGCGCCTGCACCGGCGCGGAGGCCACGGGCGAGGCGTGCGTGCCCGCGAACTTCGTGGGCGGCTTCGGCCAGACGCTCGGCAACATCTTCCGCGGCGACACGCGCCAGATCGTGGTCGGCGTCACCATCCAGCTCCCCTGGAAGAACCGCACGGCCGAGGCCAACCTCGCCTACGCGAAGATTCAGCGCGAGCAGCTCGCCGCCACGACGCGCTCGCAGGAGCAGGGCATCGAGGTCGAGGTGCGCAACGCCGTCCAGGCGGTCGAGACCGCGCGCCGCCGCGTGCTCTTCGCCCGCGAGGCGCTGCGCTCCGCGGAGGAGCAGCTCGCGGGCGAGCGCCGGCTGTACCAGGTCGGCCGCTCGACGACCTTCCTCCTCTTCCAGCGCGAGAACGCGCTCGTCAACGCGCAGAATCAGGAGTTGCAGGCACAGACCGACTATAACAAGGCGCTCGCAGACCTCCAGCGCGCGACCTCGACGACGCTGCGCTCGAACAACGTCATCATCGACTCGCCGGTCGCGCCCGAGAAGTTCGGGAAGTAAAGCCGAAGGCAAGTCAGTTCAGACAGGCCGTGAGAGTGAACACTCTCACGGCCTCTTCCTTTGAGCCAACCCTCTTTACTCCGACGCGTCTGTTTGCGTATCCTCAAGCGCCTTGAAAATCTCCGCCACCATCATCACCTTCAACGAGGCCGAGAACATCCGCGCGGCGTGCGAGTCGGTCGCGTGGGCCGACGAGACCCTCGTCATCGATTCGCGCTCGACCGACGACACCGCCCGTCTCGCGGAAGAGTGCGGCGCGCGCGTCGTCGTCCGCGACTGGCCCGGCTTCGCCGCGCAGAAACAGTTCGCCGCCTCGGAGGCCGCACACGACTGGGTCTTCAGCCTCGATGCGGACGAGCGCGTCACCGACGAGCTGCGTGTGAGCGCCCTCGCGTTGCGCGACGGCGACCAGACAAAACTCGCCGACGGCTACCGCGTCGCACGCCGTTCTTATTACATGGGGCGTTGGATAAAAGGCGGGGGTTGGTATCCCGACTACCAGCTACGTTTCTACGACCGGCGCCGCGGCCGCTGGGAGGGCGCGCACATCCACGAGTCTGTGAAGATGCGGCCGGGCGCGCGCGTCGAAGCTCTCGCGGGCGACCTTCAACACTTCAGCGTCCGCGACGCCGCGCACCATCACCGCATGATCGGCGAGCGCTACGCCCCGCTCGCCGCGCGCCAGATGTTCGAGGCGGGCCGCCGCACTTCTCCGCTCCGCATCGCCACCGCCGCCCCCGCTGCCTTCACACGCAGCTTCATCCTCAAAGGCGGCTTCCGCGACGGCCTCGCCGGCCTCGCCATCGCGCGCTTCGCAGCCCACCACGCCTTCCTCAAACACGTCATGCTTTGGGAAATGCAAGAAGAGGTGAATGGTGAATGGTGAATGGAGCAAGGCAGTTTCCATTCACCATTCACTACTCAAGGACTTCCAAGTCCGTGCTCTCCAACTGGTGCCGTGGCTTCTCGGGCTTGGGGATGGGGGGGGGGGTGTCCTGGCTGAGTGTGATCTCGGCGAGGAGTTGGTCGGTGAGTTGGCGCGACTCGGCGACGCCGGAACCCTGGTTGAGAACGACGAAGTAGACCTTGCCGTACTTCTGCGTGTAGACGACGCCGCCGAGGCTCGCCATCCCGCCGTCGTCGTGCACGAGCGTACCGGTCTTCGCCACGACCGCGCCTTCGAGCGGCGTCCCGACCATCCTGCGCCGCAGCGTCCCGTAGTCGTCGCTCGCCTTCGCCATGATGTCCACCAGCTCAAGTCCCTGCCTGTGCGCCTCGTCGTCGAGCGCGCGGATGACCGCGACGAGCCCGCGCGGCGTCATGCGGTTGACTTCAAGCCCCGAGTTCGTCGAAAGCTGCACCTGCTCCGGCGGGAGCTTCACTTCGTTAATCAGGAACGCGCGCACGCCGTCAGGCCCGCCGACCAACGCGCCCAGACGCTCGGCGACGAAGTTGCTCGAATGCGCGTTCATGTAGAGCAGCACGTCGCGCAGTGGGTACGAGAGCACCGCGAACGTCGGCTCACCCGTCGGGGCTTCCGTCACGGCGAAGGTCTTCGGGTTGAGTTTGACGACCTTGGCGAGACGCTGCGCCGACTCCTCCGGCTTGTCCGTGAAGTTGAAGACGAAGTCGGGCGTGACGGCCAGTTCGCCCTCGAACTTCTTGACGCCGCGCTCGGCCAGCTTCTTCGCCATGAGCGTCGCGTGGAAGTCGCCGAAGGTCGGGTCGTTGCCCGCGACGACCAACCGGCCGCGCAGCACGCCCGACTTGTCCACGTCGCCGTTAATGTAAAGCTTTGTCTCGAAGCGAAAATCCTTGCCGAGCTTACGCAGCGCGACGAGCGAGGTCGTGAGCTTGACGAGAGACGCGGGGTTGTAGGCCGCGTCGGCGTTGTGCTCCGCGAGCGTGACGCGGCCGTCGCCCGACTGCACGAGCAGCGCGTGGCGCGCGGGGTCGTCGTTGCGACCCGTGTACCAGCCGACCACGTCGAAGGCCGGGGCGGGAGGCACGGTCGGCGCGGGGACTGCGGACGCGGGCACGGCCGAAGTCGCCTGCGCGAGCGGAACCTGTATGTACGCGGCGGCGGCCCTGCGCGCGTCCTTCACCAACGCGTAGGGCGCGAAGGTCAGCGCGAGGATGACGGCCGCGCCGACCAGCATCATCGCGTAGATCGGTTTGCGAGGGTTCAACGTGCCGCCCTCCTTATCATGAAAATTTTCTGATCAATCACTGTATTAATCCAGCTAGGGCGAACGCATCTTAAATGTTCAGCACCTTGAGCATGTAGCTCTCATCCCA
>CAXTSK010000525.1:0-4051 GCA_964246655.1 uncultured Pyrinomonadaceae bacterium | reverse complement strand
TTGCTGTACGCGCCGCATCGGCGTCGTCGCCACCGAGTCCACCGTCAGGAGCGGCGCGTACAGCAAGGCCATCAAGGCGCTCGCGCCCGAAGTGGAAGTCTACGAGCGCGCCTGCCCGCTCTTCGTCTCGCTGGCGGAGGAGGGCTGGGCCGACTCGCAGGTGGCGCGCATGGTCGCGGAAGAATACCTCGCTGAAATGCGCGGTCGAAACGTCGCGGCGCTCGTCATGGGCTGCACGCATTACCCGATCCTGCGGCGCGTGATTCAGGAGGCGGTGGGCGAAGGCGTGCGGTTAATCGACTCGGGCGAGGCGGCGGCCGAGGCCGTCGAGGCGTTGATTGACGGGGAAGACCTGCGGCGCACGGCGACGCAGGAGCTGAGGGACTTGCGCGAGGCCGGCGCGCACGCGCGCTACCTGTGCGACGACCTCGACCACTTCTACGTGACGGACGCGGCCGAGCGCTTCGCGCACGTCGCCGAGCGTTTCCTCGGCGCCGCGCCACGCAGGCTCGAAGCCGTCGAAGTCTGGGGGCACGATGAGCTTCAACCCCGCTAGCAAACCTTTCGCGCGCACCGACGGTCGCGCCGCCGACGCTTTGAGAGAGCTGCGCATCACGCCCGGCTTCATGCCCTTCGCCGAAGGCTCGGCGCTCATCGAGATGGGGCAGACGCGCGTCATCTGCACGGCCACGCTCGACGAACGCGTCCCGCCCTTCCGGCGCAATTCCGGGCAGGGCTGGCTCACGGCCGAGTACTCGATGTTGCCGCGCGCCACGCCGCAGCGCACGCAGCGCGAGACGGGCCGCGGCGGCCCTTCGGGTCGCACGCATGAGATACAACGTCTCATCGGCCGAAGCCTCCGCGCCGTGACGAACCTCTCGAAACTCGGCGAGCGGACGATCACGATTGACTGCGACGTGCTACAGGCCGACGGGGGCACGCGGACGGCGGCGATCACGGGCGCGTACGTCGCGCTGGTGCTTGCCTGCCGGAAGCTCGTCAGGGAGAATAGGCTCTCGGTGCTGCCCGTCACGGGCGAGGTGGCGGCCGTCAGCGTCGGCGTCGTCGCGGGCACGCCGCTCCTTGACCTCAAGTACGACGAGGACTCGCGCGCCGAGGTTGACATGAACGTCGTCTGCACGGGCGACGGCCGCTTCGTCGAGTTGCAGGGCACGGCCGAGGGCGAGCCCTTTAGTCAGGAGCAGATGGACACCCTGCTGGCATTGGCGCGCGGCGGACTCCAGACGCTCTTCACCGCGCAGCGCGCCGCCGTCGAGCAGTCGCATATGCTCGCCGGGCAACAGCGGCCCACGCCGACGACATCTGAGCGAAGTTAAAGACCCTCGACAACCCCCCGGCCGCGTGCACGGCGCGAAAAGGAGTAGGACTAAAGTATGCGACGCAACACGAAGCTTTTCATCTGCGCGCTCGCGCTCCTGGCCCTCGGCGCCTCGGCTGCTTCGGCGCAGGAGCAGCCCTACACGAGCGAGACCGACGAGTACTCGGTCGAACTCCCCTCCGAAGTCTGGAAGGCCGTGCCGCGCCCCGACAGCGAGCACCGGCGCGTGGAGTTCGTCAACGGCGTGCGGCCGGACGGCTACCTGCGCGTGCGGCGCGAGGTGGTCGAGGGCGGCAACGACCTCAAGGAGTTCGCGCGCGCCGAGGCCGACACCAAGCTGCGTTACCAGCCGGGCTTCGTCGCCGGCAAGGACGAGCGCTTCTCGGGCCGCCTGAGCGGCGTCGTCCTCAACTACGAGTACACGCAGGCCGGCAAGCCGATGGCCGGCCGCGTCTACTACCTTCAGGCCGACGGCCGCACCGTCTACGTGCTCCACTTCACCGGCCTGCGCGACAAGCTCCAGCGCATCCAGAACCAGACCGACGCCATCGCGCGCAGCTTTCGTTTGAAACAGTAAAAGGCCGTGAACCGTAAACCGTAAACCGTGACAAGAAGAAGAACCGGCTCCCTCTTGTCACGGTTTACGGTTTACGGTTCATGCCTTAATAACCCATGCCGCTCAAACTCGCGCCCGGTCTCGCCATCCAGAAGTCGCCGATCGATGGGAAGGGCTGCTTCGCCACACAGTTCTTCCCGAAGGGCAGGAAGATCGCCGAGTACGCGGGCGAACTCATCTCGGATCGCGAGGTCGAGCGCCGCGTCAAGACCCGCCGCAAGCACCGCATCTGCGCCATCGACCGGGGGCATCACCTCGACGGGGCGCGCGGCGGCAACGGCACGCACTACATAAATCATAGCTGCCGCCCGAACTGCTACATGCGCGCCACGCACGGCCACCTGCTCTTCATGGCGCTGCGCGACATCCTCCCCGGCGAAGAGATCACCTGCGACTACATCTCCACCCACCACCCCGACGACTACCGCTGCCGCTGCAAGGCCGAAGGCTGCCGCGGCACGATTAATAAGACGTAAACCGTGAACCGTAAACCGTGACAAGAAGAAGCGGCGGCCTTCTTCTTGTCACGGTTTACGGTTCACGGTTTACGCGCTTACAGGCGCGGGAGTGTGAAGCCGACCTTCGAGCCGAGCCCCGGTTCGGAGCGGAGGAAGACCTGGCCGCCGTGCTGCTCGACGACCTGGCGGACGAAGGAGAGGCCGAGGCCCGTCGATTCTTCTTCCTTGATTCTTCCGTCGCGGGCGACGCGGTAGAACTTCTCCCAGACCTTGTCTTGGTCTTCGGGCGGGATGCCGTAGCCGCGGTCTTCGACCGTGAGGCGCACGGCGTCGGCTTCGAGCGCGGTCGAGAGCGTGACCGACGTGCGCTCGGGGCTGTACTTGATGGCGTTGTCCACGAGGTTGGCGACGGCCTGCGTGATGAGGCCGCGGTCGGCCGCCACCGGGGGGAGGCGCTGCCCGTCGCGCTCGACTAAACGGATGCGCTTGCGCTTCGCCACGGGCTGGTAGCTCGTGATCGTCTCGCGCACCACGTCGTCGAGGGTGAGCGGCGCGATCAAGACCTCCTGCCTGTCCTTCTGTTCGAGCTTCGCCACCGAAAGGAAGGTCGAGAGCATGCGCGCGACGCGCTGCGACTCGGCGTGGATGATCGAGAGGAACTCGCGCGCGTCCTCGGGGAGTTTGTCGTCGGCCATCAGCAGCTCGGCGAAGCCGTTGATGGAGGTGATGGGCGTGCGCAGCTCGTGCGACATGAGCGAGAGCATGTCGCTCTTGAGCCTGTCCAACTCCTTCATCCGCGTCACGTCGCGCACGGTGACGGCGAGGCAGAGCGGCGCGGGCGCGCGCTCCTCGTCGCCCTCGCGCTCGTCGGCCGCGGCGCTCGTCACCAGAGCGATGCGGAGCAACAACGTCTCGCCGCGGTCGAGGAAGGTCAGCTCGCGCTCGTACGCCTGCCCCGTTTGCAGCACGCGGCGGACGGCGATCTGCGGCTCGTCGAAGACGCCCGTGCGGAAGCGTTCGAGCAGCGCGAAGAGGTCGAGCTTGCGCCACTCGGCCGTGCCGAGCCGCGCGGCCGCGCGCATCGCCGGGTTGACGAAGGCGAGCGTGCTGTCGAGGTACGCGACCGCGTGCGCGTCCGACCCTTCGGAGAGCACGAGCCCCGCGAAGCCCTGCTCGGTCAGCAGGCCGCTCACCACGCCGAAGGCTTCGAGCCGCTGGCGCGCGGCGCGCGAGGAGAAGAACGTCTCCCTCTCTCGCGGCACGTCCAACGCCCGCGCGTCGTCGCGCTGAAGGTTGCGCGCGAACTGCGCGCTCACGTTCTCAAGCAGCGGCCTGTCCTCTTCGTCGAACCGCCCGCGCAAGCGCAGCAGCAACGCGCCGACCGCCTGCCCGTCGTGGCAGAGCGGCACCGCGACCTTCGAGGCCGCGCCGTCTCCGTCGGAAGATTCCGACTTCACCTCAAGCTCGCGCGAACGCATCACGCGCTCGCACGTCTCGACGCCCTCGCGCCACGCCGAGTTGCTGCCGCCGTCGTCGCGCGTGCCCGCACGCGCCTGCGCCCGCAGCCGCGCGGCATCGCGCGCTCGGCGGGGCCGATGGCCGGGAAGTTGGTCTGCAGCGGCGTGTAGAGCTCGCCCA
>CAXTSK010000524.1:0-4055 GCA_964246655.1 uncultured Pyrinomonadaceae bacterium | reverse complement strand
CCCGAGCCCCGCCAACGCGACACTCGCCGGCCAACGCCTGCGACTCAGACACGCCATCGCGTTCAGCCCCTTGTGGAGTTTTGGTTGAAGGCCATATCACCTGGACGGCTATGAGCGTAGTTACATCATTTAGTTTACGGCTCACACTAACCGTCGGGCTGCCTCCTTGATTAAAGGCGAGCCCTGCAAAGTTCGGGAAGAGAAGGGTCGCTCCCGGGCGAGCTTATACGGGGCTCCAAAGCGACGACCTGAGAGCCCTGTAGCGCGGGGGTTATATCACTCCGCACGGGCAGATTTCAACAGCATTCCTTGAAATTTGATTATTTCCCTGTCGGCTGCGCTTTTCTCCTTGTTTGAAATTAAACGTTGATGGTATAAGTTCGGGCCTGCGCCCCGCGAGTATGTAGACTCGTAGAATTGCGCACAGAGAGTCTGCCAGCTACGCGTTTGTTGTCAGCCTCAACTAACCATTCAAGACAGACATATAAATCGCTGCCAGAGTCCGCCGTTAAGCTAATAGATTTTGATCGCATCCGAGTTACAACGCCTGATTGAGGAGACTCTCTCCCGTTCACACACCCTCCCGTCGGGCACGGGCGCGCGCGGGACGGGTTTGACCGCCCACCCCGCCGGCATACCCATCGCCGAATTTGACCCGGGTCCGTCCCTGCTACGCCTGGCCTCGAAGGTGTACGGGCCGGGCGACGCGGCGACGCTCGTCGGCAGGCTGAGACGAATCGGTTCGCTCTGCGCCAGGTTCACGAAACTTTACGGGGACGGCGACGTGAGGGTGCTCCGTGTGCCCGCGAGGATCAACGTCCTCGGCGAACACGTTGATTACGTCTCCTACGTCCCGACGGCCTCGCTCCCCTTCGGCAGTCGCGAGCACGACATGCTCATGGCCTACCGCGCCGCCGAAGACGGCTCGGTGCGGGGAGCCTCGACGCTCGAAGAATACGAGCCGTTCAGTTTCTCTCTGGCCGGGAGCGGACTGCCGCCGGGCGCGGGGGCCGAGGAGTGGCCGTCGCACCTACAGCAAATCAAGCAGCCCGCGCCGCACTGGAACAATTACGTGAAGGGCGCCGTCTACTTCGCCGCGGCGAAGTACGGCGGGCGGCTGCGGCGCGGCTGCGAGTTCGTGGTGGACTCCGGCATCCCGCCGAGCGGCGGGGCCTCTTCGTCTTCGGCGCTGACCGTGCTCGCGGGCGCGGCCATCAGGGAGGCCAACGGCCTCGCCTACGGGGCTGAGGAGTTGGCGCTCGACTCGTCGCGGGCGGAGTGGTTCGTGGGCACGCGCGGCGGGGCGATGGACCACCTGACGATCTGCCTCGCCGAGGACGGTCACGCCGTCCACATTCCCTACCTGAGGCCGCGCGTGAGCGTCGTCCCCGTGCCGCACAGTCTCCGGTTCCGCTGGGTCACGTTCTTCTCGCACCCAGCCGACAAGGGGCAGGAGGTAATGCTCGGTTATAACGAGCGCGCGGCCGTCTCGCGCCTGCTCATCCCGACGATTATCGAGGGGTGGAAGTCGGAAGCGCCGTCTCTCGGCGACGCGTGGGCGCGGGCCGTCGAGGCGTTCGGCGAAGACCCCTGCGGCGCGCACGGCCTTGAAGGCTTTCTCGAAAGGCTGCCCGAGTCGCTGACGCTCGCCGAAGTCGAGTCCTCTTACCCGGAGGCGTACCGCCGCTGCCTGCTCGACTTCCCCGCCCTCGTGCGCGAGCGTCGAAACGACCCGCTCCGGGTCCGCTCGCTTTCGCTGCATCACGCGGGCGAGGCGAGGCGCGTGGCGTCGGCCGTCAAGTTCTTCGAAGGCGCGGGCGAGGCCGACTCCCTGATGCGCTCCGTCGGCGCGTTGCTCGACGAGAGTCACAGGAGCCTCCGCGACAACTACGGCGTGAGCACGTCCGAGGTCGAGGCGCTGGTCGAGACCGTCCGTGCTGACGCGGGGGTCTACGGCGCGAGGTTGATGGGCGGTGGGTTCGGTGGGAACGTCCTCGCGCTGACGGCCGCCGAGAACGTGGCGTCGCTCGTCGAGCGCGTGCAGCGTTGTTACTACGCCCCGCGCGGGCGCGAGGGCTCGGTCATGATCTCGACGCCGGGCGAGGGGCTGGCGCACCTCGACCCCGAGCGCGCGTGGCGCGAGGGCGTCGAAGAGTTCAACATGCTCCCGGCGCCGGACGAGGAACGCCGACGCTGTGGGGAGTTGCTCGCGCGCGTGGCGGGCGCTCTTAATCCCTTGGAGGTCTGGCCCGTCATCGTCGCCGCGGGCAAGGGCGCGCGCGCGCAGGCTTCGGGGCTTGAAGTGCCGAAGCCGCTGGCGGAGGTGTGCGGCGTCCCGTCAATCGTGCGCGTGCTGCGCAACGTGCGGGCCGGGGTCGGCGCGACTCGCCCGCCCGTCGTCATCGTCTCGCCCGAGACCGAAGGCCCCGTGCGCGCGGCGCTCGAAGGCGAGGAGGTTCATTTCGTCACGCAGGCCGAGGCGCTCGGGACGGGCGATGCGGTGCTCCGCGCGCGCGAATTGATGAAAGACTTCGGCGGGCGTGCGCTCGTCGTCTGGGGCACGCAGCCCGTCATACGCCCCGAGACGTTCCGAGGCGCGGCGGCGCTCGCGGCGCTCTTCGGCGAGTACGCGATGGTCTTCCCAACGGCCTTGAAGGAGTCGCCGTACGCACCGGTCGCGCGCGACGAAGGCGGCCGCGTCAAGGGCGCGCGAGAGACGCACCTCGAAGGGGCCGAGCGCCCGCCGTCGGGCGAGACCAACGTCGGCCTGTTCCTGCTCAAGAGCGAGGAGATGTTCGAGGCATTGGCCGAGTTGCGCCGCCTGCACTGGCGCGAGGGCGAGCGCCGCTACGAACGGGCGGGCGGCGAGTTGGGCTTCCCGAACGAGTTGATCAAACACTTCGCCGGGAGGCTCGCGGGCGTCTTCGCCTGTGCGTTCGCCGACCCGCGCGAGGAGCAGGGTATCAAGACGCTCGCGGATGTCGCGCGTTGCGAGCGGTTCATAGGCGAACTCGAATGCGAAGAGAAGGGCGTGGAGGCTTAAGGGATGGCGGTCGCTGACGACGCGGCGGTCGGGCGCCGGCCCGCGGAGAGGCTGCGCTGGTGGATCGGCGGGCTGCTCTTTGCCTCGACGGTCATCAACTACGTTGACCGCCAGACCCTCTCCAACCTCGCTCCTTTCCTCAAGAAGGATTACGGCTGGACGAACACGGATTACGCGTACTTGATCATCTCCTTCCGCGTGGCCTACTCGATAGGCCAGACGGTCTGCGGCCGGCTCGTGGACAAACTCGGCACGCGCCGCGGGCTCACACTGTCGGTCATCTGGTACTCGGCTGCCTCGATGCTCACGTCGCTCGCCACCGGCTTTTACAGCTTCGCGGCCTTCCGCTTCCTACTCGGCATCGGCGAGTCGGCCAACTGGCCCGGTGCGACCAAGGCCGTCTCCGAATGGTTCCCGAAGCGCGAGCGGGGCCTCGCGACCGCGCTCTTCGACAGCGGCTCCTCGATAGGCGGGGCCATCGCGCCCTACCTCGTCCTCGCCATCTACTTCCGTTGGGGCTGGCGTCCGGCCTTCGTCGTCCCGGGGCTGCTCGGACTCGTCTGGCTCGCCGCGTGGCGCAGGTTCTACCACCCGCCCGAGACGCACCCGCGCATCGGCGACGAAGAGCGCGAGATGATCATCCGCGACAAGCTCGAAGACGAGCCCGAATCGGGCACGCGTCCGCGCACGCGCTGGTCAACCCTCCTGAAGCTCCCGCAGACTTGGGGGACTATCGCGGCGCGCTCTTTGACCGACCCCGTCTGGTTCTTCGTCACCGACTGGTTCCCCGTCTACCTCGTCGCCAAAGGCATCAAGCTTGAAGAAGGGCTCTTCGCCTTCTGGATACCTTTCGTCGCGGCCGACGTGGGCAACTTCTTCGGCGGCTGGGAACGTTTCACCGCGACGAGGAAGCCGATCATCGCCGCGGTCGCGGGCTTCGCACTCGGCGGCGGCTGCGAACTGGCGATGATGTGCGATTTCATTCTCGCCGCCGACACCGCGAAATTCGGCC
>CAXTSK010000523.1:0-4062 GCA_964246655.1 uncultured Pyrinomonadaceae bacterium | reverse complement strand
CTGAAGTTGTCAAACTCAATGCACAGCTTCTCGCTGCGTAACATGAGTTAGTAAGATAAGTCAGGTCAGTCCCGCCCGCGGTAGCGGGTGGGTCTTTGCAACTTGGTGCCGTCGAAATAATCACGGCCCACCCGCCACCGCGGGCGGTACTGACCGCTATTACTGTGAAGTCTTTGGAGGTCGGATGCTCGCGCTTCTCAACATCTCGAACTTCGCGCTCATCAGCGAGCTGCGGGTCGAGTTCGGCCGCGGACTGAATCTGCTGACGGGCGAGACCGGTTCGGGCAAGTCGATCATCGTGGACGCGCTGGGCGTCCTCATCGGCGACCGCTTCCCGGCGGAGCTTGTGCGCGCGGGCGCGAGCCACGCTTCGGTCGAGGGGCTTTTCACGCTCGGCACGCACCCGCAGGTCGAGGCGATTCTCGAAGAGGCGGGCGTCGGCTCACGCACGGGCTCGGGCGACGTGGAGCTGGTCGTGCGGCGCGAGCTTGCGGCCGAGGGGCGCGGCCGCGTCTTCGTCAACAACCGCCTGGCGACGCTCTCGCTACTTAAAAGCTTGAGGCCGATGCTCGTGGACATCCACGGGCAGGGGACGCAGCAGACGCTCTTCGACCCGGAGACGCACCTCGAACTGCTCGACGCCTTCGCCGACATCGGCACGCGCCGCGAGCAGGTCGCCGTCGCGTACCGGCGCTGGTCTGCGCTCAACCGCGAACTTGAGGCGCTGCGGCGCGACGAGGCGGAGAAGTTCCACCTGACGGACGCGCTCCGGTTTCAGGTGAGCGAGCTTGAGGCGGCGCGACTCTCCGCGGGCGAGGACGAGCAGTTGGAGGCCGAGCGGCGGCGGCTCGCGAACCTTGAGAAGCTGACCGAGCTTTGCTCGGACGCATACAACACGACCTACGAGGAGAGCGACTCGACCGTCGCACGCCTGAAACGTCTGGAACGTCAGGTGGACGAGCTGTCGCAGTACGAGGCTTCTTATAAGAACTACATGGAAGGGATAGGGACGGCGCGGGTGGTGCTCGAAGATTTGAGCGCGTCGTTGCGCGACTTCCTCGACGGGCTGACCTTCTCGCCCGAGCGCTTGGCGGAGATTGAAAGCCGCCTGGCGGAGATAACACGACTCAAGCGCAAGTACGGCGGGACGATTGAGAGCGCGCTCGAACACTTCGAGCGCTCGCGCGAGCGCCTGCGGCAGTTGGAGCGCACGGACGAGCGCGCCGAGGAGGTGACGCGCGAGCTGGCCGCGGCGCGCTCGGCGTACGTCGAGGTCGCCGCGGGCCTGCACAAGGCGCGCGCGAAGTCGGCCCGTGAATTCCGGCGCGCGGTCGAGTCCTCTCTCAAAGAGGTCGCGATGGAGCACGCGCGTTTCGAGGCGCGCGTGGCGGCTCCCGAAGACGTTAACTCGGACGAGGCTGCGAAGCAGTTCACGGCGGCAGGCTTCGACCGCGTCGAGTTCTACTTCTCGGCGAACGCGGGCGAGCCTCTGCGGCCGCTGGCAAAGGTGGCGTCGGGCGGCGAAGCTTCGCGCATGATGCTCGTCCTGAAGACGAGCGCGAGCCCCGCGCGTTTCCCCCGCACCATCGTCTTCGACGAGGTGGACGCAGGCATCGGCGGCCGCGTCTCGGAGGCCGTGGGCTTAAAGCTGAAAGCGCTCTCGCGCACGAATCAAGTTCTCTGCGTGACGCATCAGGCGCAGATCGCGCGCTTCGCGGACACGCACATCCTCGTCGATAAGCACGAGCGCGCCGGCCGCACGGAGGTCGGCGTCCAGCCCTTAGACCGCCGCCGCCAGGTCGAAGAGATCGCGCGCATGCTCACCGGCGCGGAGATCACGGAGGCCGCACGCCGCCACGCGCGCGAGATGCTGAAGACGGCTTGATGATTTGAAATTTGAAATTTGAAATTAAGGAGCAGAATGGAACGAGTGTTTTATTTAATCGGCGCGCTCTCAGCCTTCGTCGGCGTGGCGGCGGGGGCGTTCGGGGCGCACGGGCTGAAGGAGCGTCTGAGCGCGGACATGCTGGCCGTCTTCGAGACGGGCGTGCGCTACCAGATGTACCACGCCTTCGCGCTCTTCGCCGCGGCCTGGGCGGCGTCGCGCTGGCCGGGCGGTCTGACGAACGCTGCGGGCTGGCTCTTCGTCGCGGGCACAATCATCTTCTCGGGCAGCCTCTACGTCTTAAGCCTCACGGGCCTGCGCTGGCTCGGCGCCATCACGCCCATCGGCGGCCTCGCCTTCCTGGCGGGATGGCTGTGCCTCGCCGCCGCTTGCTGGAAGAGCTGATCAGACCGCGTCCTTCCCTCTGCTCCACAGGAAGTAGACGGGGACGCCGGTGGCGAGGATGGCGAGGCCGAGGGCGCTGTTGAAGGTGTCGTGGTAGAAGGTGGCGGCGACGATGAGGGCGCAGGCGGCGGCGAAGAGCGCGGTGGTGAAGGGGTGGCCGGGGACGCGGAAGCCCGCGCCGCCCGCGTCTCGACGGCGGAAGACGAAGAGCGAGAGCGCCGTCAGCCCGAACCAGATGAAGTCAACCGAGACGACGTAGTTGAGTATCTGCTCGTAGCGCCCGGAGGCGGCGATGACGGCCGCGAAGAAGCCCTGCAATGCGATGGCGGCGACGGGGGCGCGCGTCTTCGGGCTCACGCGCGCGACGCCGCGGAAGAAGAGCCCGTCCTCGGCCATCGCGAAGTAGACGCGCGGCGCCGTGAGCATGCTCTGACTTAAAAAGCCGAGCGTCGAGACGGCGATGCCGACGGCGATGAGCCTCGCGCCCGTCTCGCCGAGCACGAGGCGCATCAGCGCGGTCGCGGGCGTCTTCGTCCCGGCCAGCCCTTCGGCGCCGAGCGCGCGCAGGCAGGCCACGTTGACCAGCACGTAGAGCAGTATCACGCCGCACACGCCAAGGAGCAGCCCGCGCGGCAGGTCGCGCCGCGGCTCCCGCATCTCGCCCGAGACGAAGCTCGCCGTCTGCCACCCGCCGTACGCAAACATCACCGGCGTCAGCGCCGCGCCCGCGGCCGCCAGCAGACCGAACGAAGCGGGACGGTCGAGCAAAGGCCCTCCCGTCAAAGCGCGCGGCTCCGCGACGGCGAAGAGCCCGCACGCGACGAGCGCCGCCACCGCCAGAATCTTCAAGACCATCAGGACGCTCTGCACGTTGCTGCCCGCGCGCACGCCGAGGCAGTTGACGAGTGTGAGCAGCAAGAGCGTGACCGCGGCCGTCACCCAGTCGGGCAGGGAAGCGCCGGTCAGCTCCGAGAAGTAGCGCGCGAAGGTGACGGCGACCGCCGCCATCCCGCCCGTCTGCACGACGAGCAGCAGAGCCCAGCCGTAGAGGAACGCGACGCCCGGGTGGAACGCCTCGCGCAGGTATGCGTACTGCCCGCCGACCTCCGGCCTGCGCGCGGCCAACTCCGCGTAGACGAACGCGCCCGCGAGCGCGACCGCGCCCCCGGCGAGCCACGCGCCGAGGATGAGAAACGGCGTGTGCACCTGCCGCGCGACGACGTAAGGGTTGATGAAGATGCCGGAGCCGACGATGCCGCCCATCACGATCATCGTCGCGTCGAACAGCCCCAAACGCCGCGCGAGCCCGTGGCTTTCTACCGCATCATTTTCATGACGAGTCATCGCGCGCGGTTATACACGAGTAATTTCAAATTTGAAATTCTATTTAAGGGTTCCAGTCGTCAGGGATG
Organism: uncultured Pyrinomonadaceae bacterium; assembly: GCA_964246655.1. Lineage (GTDB taxonomy): Bacteria > Acidobacteriota > Blastocatellia > Pyrinomonadales > Pyrinomonadaceae > QHXN01. The sequence continues at coordinate 360 of CAXTSK010000523.1, read as the reverse complement.
AATTCGACGGCAACGGCCTCGCCGTCGAAGGACTGTTTGTCGTCGCGCGGCGAGCGGTAGGTGATGAGCACGTGGTCGGCGCGCTCGCGCGGGCCGCAGGAGACGGGGCCGGTCTTGACCTCCGTGGTGTAGGTGACGAAGCGCACGCGGCGCATGTCCTCGGCGCGCAGGCGCAGCGTCGCGCCCGAGGCCGTCTCGACGCGGAAGACGACGCCCGGCTCGGCGCACTCGATCTCCGCGAGGCGGCCGCAGACCTGCGCGCCCTCGAAGCGGAGGCGCTTGTACTGCGGCCCGCCGCGCGTGGGCATGTCGCAGGGCTGCGAGGGCGCGTCGGCGCCGGGCGGCAGCGCATTGGCCTCG
>CAXTSK010000522.1:0-4065 GCA_964246655.1 uncultured Pyrinomonadaceae bacterium | reverse complement strand
TACCCATGTTCTTAACCTGTTCACCGCAGGTCGTTCAACTTTTTAGACACGCTCTTAGGCGTTGACTCGAACGGCAACCTTGCGCGTCAGGGCTACACGCCCGTCGGCGTCACGCCCTCGACGCCCGACCCGACGACGGGTGGGCACGGGCAGAACCTTTTCGCGACCGACGAGGAGGTTGGCCTGCGCTGGTTCTTCTCTTCCGCCTACTCGGACGACGGGCAGAAGTCGTGCGGCTTCTGCCACTGGGACGGCCGGCAGGACGGCTGCCAGTGGAACGTCGCGGCCAACGCCGTCGGCGGCACCAAGGTTTGCCCGCAGAACAAGGACATCTCCGACAACTGGCCCGAGTGGTACGAGGGACTCAACAACGACTTCATGGCCTACGCCTCCGCCTGCAACGGCGAGGTCTTGCTCGGCGAGCGCAACCCGACGCCGCTCTTCCCGCAGGCGAACGCGGTTGACCGCTTCAAGGCGCGCGAGGAGTTCGTCTTAAAGAAGACCGAGGAGAACTCGAAGGCCATCGGCCGTCCCGACTTGAACGGCAAGGCGCAGAAGGTCGGCTACTACGACATGGCCTATCTGCAAATCCTCTGGTCGGCGAACGAGGTCAGGCGTCTGCCCTCGCCGCTCGGACAGTTCCCCGAGACCGAGGCGGAAGCGGCGAAGGTCGAACGGGGCAGAGACATCTTCACGAAGGCGGTCGGGCAGGGCGGCGCGGGCTGCGCCGAGTGCCACCACAACGGCAACAAGTTGACGAACGGCGTTGTGGACGACACCTTCCAGGACTTCAACATCCACGAGCCCGGCGTCATCAGCGAATCCACCGTGGACGGCGAGGGGCCGTTCTTCCGACCCGAGAACGACTACTTCTTCAAGCGCTTCGACCCGCCGCAGGACGTGGGCACGCCGCAGAATTTCTCTTCGCGCAACACCAAACACCTGCGCGCCTTCTGGGACGCCGTGCCGCGCTACCTGCACTACGGCTTCGCGCACACGGTGCGCGAGATTCTGCTCCCGCCCGACTCGCCTTTGCTTCGTCCCGGCGAGCGCGGCTTCAACTTCCGCACCGTGCGCACAGACCACCGGCGCGGCCGCAACAACCTGCCGACCGAGGTGCCCATCACCGTCGCCGACCGCACGGGCGCGCTCGCGGGCGACGGCTTCGGCCCGGTCTTGGTGAGCCTCGACAGCCCCGCGGTCGTCGAGAACGGACGCGCGCAGATAGACAAGCTCGGCACGTCGAACCTCGCGCCGCTCGTCGCGGGCGGGCAGATCAATCCGCAGCTTGCGGCCGCGGGCGTGCGCGTCATCAAGGACACGCACGGCAAGACCTCGAACCTCTCGGCCGAAGAGATCGACGCGCTTGAGGCGTACCTGAACTCTCTCTCCCTGTCGCGTCCCCTGAACTCTTCTTCGGGTTCGGGCGGAGAGACGACGACGGCGAAGGCGCAGTTCGCTCTGACGGACGTGCGCGTGGACGAGGGCGCGGGGAGTTGCGAGGTCGAGGTCGTGCGCACCGGAGACGTTTCGCGCGAGGCTTCGGTCGATTACACGACAGGTGACCTCTCGGCTTCGGAGCGCTCGGACTACACCCTCGCGCGCGGCACGCTCCGCTTCGCGGCGGGCGAGACGAGCAAGCTCATCACGCTCCTCGTCACGGACGACGGCGCGGCCGAGGGCGACGAGCAGGTCAACCTCTCGCTCACAAATCCGGGCTCGGGTTGCGCGCTCGGCGAGGCCGCCGCGGCGGTCGTCACGGTCTTGGACAACGACGCCGTCACTTCGACGGCGAACCCCGCGGACGATTCGGCCTTCTTCGTGCGCGAGCACTATCACGACTTCCTCAACCGCGAGCCGGACGCGCCGGGCTTGAAGTTCTGGGTCGATCAGTTGAACGAGTGCGGCACAGACTTGCAGTGCCGCGAGGTGAAGCGCGTCAACGTCTCGGCGGCCTTCTTCCTGTCGATTGAGTTCCAGCAGACGGGATACTTCGTCGAGCGGCTCTACAAGGCGACGTACGGGCGCAGGCCCTTGCTCGCCGAGTTCATGCCGGACACACAGGAGGCGGGGCGCGGCCTCGTCGTCGGCGCCGAACGGTGGACGGAGAAGCTTGAGGCGAACAAACGCGCCTTTGTCGAGCAGTGGATCTCGCGCCCCGCCTTCAAGGCCGCCTTCGACGCTCTCTCGAACGAGCAGTTCGTCGCGTGCCTCTACGCGAACGCGGGCGACGAAGCGGGGGCCGAGGGCGCTGAACTCGTCCGCGCTCTAAACGAGGGGAGGGAGACGCGCGCGGGCGCCGTCCGCCGTGTGGCCGAGAACGAGGAGTTCGCGCGGCGCGAGTTCAACGCGGCCTTCGTGCTGATGCAGTACTTCGGTTATTTGAGGCGTGACCCCGACCAGAAGGGCTTTGACTTCTGGCTCGGCAAGCTCGAACAGTTCGACGGCAACTACCTCAACGCCGAGATGGTCAAGGCTTTCATCTCCTCGACCGAGTACAACGAACGCTTCGGGAGCTGAAAGAGCTTGAGCTGACCACAGAGACACAGCTCGAACACAGCTTTTAGATTTAGCTGTGTTCGAGCTGTGTCTCTGTGGTTAAAGCTTCCGAACACGCCCCGCGTCAGGCGCGCAGGCTTTGGCCGCGGACGAGGCGGTAGCCGACCAGCAGGACGATGGCGCCGATGACGGCGAACACCATGCTCATGATCATGCCGGGCGTGCTTTCGCTGCTGTAGAACAGCGCGCGGCCGATGAAGCCGCCCACGATGGAGCCGGCGATGCCGAGCAGGATCGTGACGATGGCGCCGCCCGGGTCGCGCCCGGGCATGATGGCCTTCGCGATGATTCCCGCGATCAGGCCGAAGATGATCCAACCGATAATCGCAAACATTCTCTTCCTCCTCCGACAGTAAAGGTCTGTCCTGCGCGCCCGCCGCGTTCGTCGCCGAAGGCGCGCGTACCGTTTTCTATCTCCGTCCTTACGACGTTTTAGAAGGGAAGCAACTGACGCGCCGCGGCAGGGAGCGCCGCAGAAGGCGAGGACTTTCGGGCGGGCGGCTTGTCTCGGCGCGACGCCGCGCGCGCGGCGTCGCCGAAACAATACACCCCGGGCGGAGAGGTATCAAATAATTCGCGCGCGAACTCCGCGACTATTGCTCCGCGTCGCGGTCGCCCCGCACGATGTCAATCAGAGCGTCGAGCCTCCGGTCGCTATGCCTTTGCGACTCGGCGAGTTCCCTGAGTGACTCCTGCGTCTGCGCGTGTGACTCGGCAAGTTCTCCGAGTGATTCCTGCGTTCGCGCCTGCGCCTCCGTGAGTTCTCTAATTGACTCCTGCGTTCGCGCCTGTGACTCGGCGAGTTCCTCCCGTGTCCGCTCGTGCGCCTCCGTGAGTGCGACCAGGGCGTTGCCCAGGTGCTCGATTTGGCGCGCGGTGTTCTCCTGAATCCCTTCTATCCGGGCGATGCGCTCGTCGGATTCCGCCCTCCGCTCCGCGGCCTTCGCCTCGGCCTCAGCCATGCGCTCCTTGGTCTTCACTTCGGCCTCAGCCATGCGCTCGTCGGCCTCAGCCATGCGCTCCTTGGCTCTGTCCATATCGACGCTAAACTGCGCCTGGTGTTCGAGGATGAACTGCATCAAGCGCTCCATCTCTTCAGGGATCATGTCCGTTCCGTCCTTCCTTCAATGAAATTGGTTACTGCGTCCCATTGATAACGGGCAGCGGACATCGCAAAGGGCTATTGCTCTGTCTCGAACTACGCATCTTTGTACACTTCTCAGTCCCGTAAGGGAAGAGCCGGCTCAGCTTTTCGTCCCCCTCTTTGCCGCGCCTTTCTTTGCCGCGCTTTTTTTGGCGGCGCCCTTGCGCGCGCCCTTCTTCGACGTGCGCTTGGCGGCAATCTGCTTCGGCTTGGGTTTGCTCTCGTGCGCGGCGCGGAGGTAGGCGTCGAGGTCGAGGCCGAAGAGTTCTTTGATCTTGGCGGAGATGGTCGGGAGCACGACCTCCGCGAAGCCGGAGAGTTCGGCGACGACGTGCTCGCCGGTGGTGCCGGTCTTGCGGCGC
>CAXTSK010000521.1:0-4069 GCA_964246655.1 uncultured Pyrinomonadaceae bacterium | reverse complement strand
CGTCTCGCCGCCCGGCTCCAAAGCCTTGTCGCGCGGCGTCGCCGTCACGAGGAGCTTGCGCGCGAGCGGCGGCACCGAGAGGCTGATCGAGCCCGAGGCGAACGCGGGACGCTTGGGCAGCTTCTCGTTCGTCTCGCCCTTGTCGTCGGCGCGCGCCGCCGCCCCGACCAGATCGACCTGCACGTAGACGTTCGGCGTGAAGCCTTCTTCGACGGGCACGCGCAGAGTGTGCGAAGGCCCGTCCATGCGGTGCGTACGAGCCCCGAGCGACGCAGAGTCATGATGCCTTCGGCGGGCGTGAAGGGCGCCTGCACGAGTATCTCGGCCACATCGCCCGCGCGGTACTCCTTGCGGTCGGGGATGAGTTCAACCTTCTCCTGCGACACGTCGCGCTGCGGCGGGTTCTTGCCGCCCGCGACCCACAGCGTCAGCTCGCTCTCGTTCGGCCGCTCGCGGTCGTCGTAGACGCGCGCCGTCACGCGGTACATGCCGCCCGCCTTCGGGCGGAAGGTGCAGCGCACGTCGCCGTCGGCCGACTTGACCGTGCACTCTTCCGGCGTCTTCGACTCGACCTGCTGCCACTGACCCTTCGTGTACTTCCACTCCATCAACGCGGCGCGCATCCGCACCTCGCGCCCCGGCACGAGCCGTCCGTCAAGGTCGGAGACGATGGCGTTGACGTTGAGCGGCTCGCCCTGCTGCACGAAAAGTCGCTCGCTCTTCAGGCCGACGTAGAGGTCTGAAGGGTGGACGAGCATCGTCGTGTTGGAAGTCCACGCCTGTCGGTTCACGTCCGTCACGGTCGCCTGCGCGCTGACGCTGGACGGCTGCGGCGGATTCACCGAGTCGAAGTCGAGCCGGAGCGTGTGCTTACCCGCGGCGTCGGTCTTGCCCTTGAAGGTCTGCACGTTGTCGCTCGCCGCGCCCCGCGCATAGCTGTTGTACGTCTCCCACCAGGGCACCCAGCGGCCGAAGGTGTAGTCGCCGCGGTTGGGCGGCGTGTAACTGGTCGGCGTGGCCGTGACGCGCCAGTTGACCTCGGAGTCGGGCAGGCCGCCGCCCGCGTAGTAGCTCGCCTGCACGGTCGCCTGCGCGTGGCCGCCGACGAAGTGCGGCCCCTCGTCCGACTTCGCGCTCACCTCGAACTCCGGGCGGCGGAACTCCTGCACCTGTAGCTGGTGGTAGTGCTCGCGCCCGGCGGGCGCCGCGGGCGTGTTCGACGCGCCGCCGACGGCCTGGAAGTAGACGGACGCGTTGCCGAGGTTCATCGTCGGCGGGAGCTTGAGCTTCGTGTCGAAGCCGCCGAGCGCGTTGAGGCGCGCGTCGCCCTTCGACACCTCGTTGCCGCGCGAGTCGCGCAGGACGTACGTGACCGACTCGGCCGCGCCCGTGAGCGCGCCGATGTCGCCGGTCTTGCCCGACTCCACGCGACGGAGCCAGCCCTTGAGGCTCACCTCCTCGCCGGGCCGGTACATCTTCCGGTCGTCGAAGACGAACCAGCGCAGCTCGTCCACCGACGGCCGCTGCACCCAAGAGGTGTTCGTGTTCCACCAATCGCCGAACTCGGGCAGGAAGGCCGTCTCGCCGCCGCGGCGCGCGACGAGCATCCCGCGCACGTCGTTCGACTTTTGCGAAAGGCCCAGGCGCACGACGCCGTCTCTTCCGGTCGTCGCACGTACGTCGCCGGGCACGAGAGTCATCTCGACGCCTTCGAGCGGGCGGCCGTCGGCGAGCGAGGTCGCCCAGCCGACAAGCTCCTCGCGGTCGGCGAACGCGTCGAGCCCGATGGTCGTCACCTGCACCCACGCGCGCAAAGACTCGCTCCCGCGCCGGCGGCCCTGCGGCTCGGCGAAGACCGCCGGCTCGACGACGACGAAGACGTTGCCCCGCCCTTCCTTCAGCGCGGGCGAGAGGTCGAGCCGCGTCTCGGTCATCTCGTCCGGCTGATTCTTGACCGGCACGCTCTTCGTCGAGACGAGGCGGCCCGGCGACCCCTGTAGCTTCTGTTGCTTCTCGTCGTAGTAGCCCGCGACGCCGCGCATGTGCGCGACGTAGTCGCCGAAGTCCTCGGGCGTGACCGCGTAGAGGCTCACCTTGACCGACGGCTGGTTGATTGTGAAGACCGAAAGGTTCGGCCCGCCCGACGGGTCGAGCACGACGAAGTTGCCGCCCGCGGCGTAGAGCGTGGGCGGCGCGGCGCCGACGTTGAAGTTGACGGTGAAGGGCTCTCCCAACGTCTGCCCGAACTCGTCGCGCAGTCGCGAATCGAACGTCACCTTGTAGCTCGTGCGGCCGCGCTTCTGACCATTAATCAGGATGTAGTTGCCGTAGGCGTTGAAGCTGAGACCTTCGACCGCGGGCTCGACCTTCACCTGCGCGGCGTCGAAGGCTTCGCGGTCGAGGTTGTTGCTGAAGTGTATTTGCCAACCGTCCTGGGGCGAGCAGCGCTTCTCCCAGCCGCAGCGCTGCTCGGTCACGCGCAGAGGGCCGTAGGTGCGGAACGAGAAACTCTGCGGCGCCATCGTCCTGCGCGGCCCCTCGGCCGAAGGCGTGCCCGTGCCGACCGTCACCGAGACGGGCGAGTTCGGCGGCAACGCGCTCACCGCGCGCAGAGCGAGCCAGCGTCCCTGTGTCGCCGACGCGACGAGACGCTTCACGCTTTCGTCCCGACGAATTTCATCCTCCGTCGCGAGCCTGACTTCGAGCGGCGCGCCCGAGGCCGCCTGCACCTTCACGTTGCCCAGCACGGCCGAAGGCTCGACCCTCTGGTCGAACTCCATAAAGACCAGCGTCTCGCGCCGCGCGTTGACGCCCTCGGGATACTTCTGCACGAGCTTCGGCGCGGGCGTCGCGAACTTCCAGGTCGCCGCCGCCACGCCCGCGCGACCCGGCACCGTCACCGCGTACTCGGTCGCCATCGGCAGACGCTCGCCCTCCGGGTCGAAGATGAGCGTCTTCGTCCCCAACCAGCGCCAGCGCCCCGCGGGCTGCGGGCTCATCTGCGCGGGGACGTTGCGCGCGGCCTCCTCCTGCGAAGTGACCGCCACCAACGGGCGTGAGAACGTTAAAGAGACCTGCGGCGCCAGAGGCACTTCGCCCTCCGGCGAATGGCGCAAGACCTTCGCGTCGCCCGCGGCCACGTCCGGCGACTCGCGTGGCTCCGCCGCCGGGAAAGGCTTCAGAACGGTCGCGCCCGCGCGCGGCGCGGGCAGAGACCTCTCACGCAGCGCGAACTCCTGCGCGTCCGACTCTTCCGACTTCAGCTCCGGCAGACGCGCGAGCACGCGCGTCGCCTCTGCCTCCGAAAGCTTCTCGGCCTTAGGCGCGGGCGGTCGCGCCTCGGGCCTCTCGGCCTGCTCCACGCCCTCGCTCAGGCGGAAGCGCAGGCCCTTCTTCTCGGCCGCGCCCGCCTCTTCGGCTGCGTCAACGCTCGTCTCGCTCATGGCGTTCGTTTCCGCCCGCGCGGCGAGCGGGGCGAGTGGGTTAAGAATCAGTTGGAAGAGCAGGATGAATGCGGGGATATTATTCAGGCGCATCTTTGGCGGCCTCTCGGCTCTCTCGTTTTTTTTCACATGCCTCCGGGGCGGGAAGAGCGAACTTGCCCCACAGAGGAACGTCTGCGTTCGACTCTACTTGCGGGTCGTCGCGTGCGCGCGGAGCGAGAAGTTCTCAGGACACATCTTGCCTGGGGTGAACATAACATTTGCCACCGACTCCCGCAAAAAGTCCGGCCGCCCCGGTAACGTAAAAGCGAAGGCGCCGAGCCCTACGCGGACTCGGCGCCTTCACCAGATTCGTCTTTCATCCGGCGACGCGTCAGCGCCGCCACTACTCGGCTACTTGCACTTCGAGTAGCCGCAGTCGCGGCAGAAGTCGCAGCCGGAGGCGTGCTCCAACTGGCCGTGGCATTCGGGGCAGTCGGAAATGAGCGAGAAGTTGCGGCTCGTCTCGACGCTGTCGGGGACGCTGACCTGTATCTTCGGCTGCTGCTGCGCCGCCTGCTGGTAGGCGAACGCGCGCGCCGAGTCGGGCTGGCTCTGGAGACGGCGGCTCGTGAGCATGATGCACT
>CAXTSK010000520.1:0-4076 GCA_964246655.1 uncultured Pyrinomonadaceae bacterium | reverse complement strand
CGCGTCGCCCGCGAGGCGCGCGCGGCCGGCACCGTCGTCTCGCTCGACATCCACAACGTCTACCAAGGGCTCGAAGACCTTCTGCCGCATATCGACGTGCTCATCTCGTCGCACGAGTTCCCGCGCAGGCTCACGGGGATCGACGACGAGCACGCGGCGCTCGTCGAGATGAAATCGAGGTTAAGACCCGACGCGGTCGTCGGCATGACTCTGGGCGAGCGCGGCGCGGTCGTCTATCACGGCGGCGGCTTCGGCGTGTCGCCCGCCTTCGCCGTGCCCGGCGGCTGCCACGCCACGACGGGCGCGGGCGACGCCTTCCACGCGGGCTTCATCTACGGCATGCTGCGCGGCGAGGAGATCGAGGGCTGCCTGCGCACGGGCTGCGCCGTCGCCGCGCTCAAGTGCCGGGCGCTGGGCGCGCGCACGGCGCTGCCGACCGGCGACGAACTCGAAGACCTGCTCGCGCACGGCGTCCCGCTGCAAGGACATTCATAAACAGAGGACACACGTTTGATGAAAGCATTCATACTGTCGGCGCTTCTGCTCGCCACGCTCTCGGGCGCGGCGCGCCAGGACGAACCGCCACGCTCCCTCGACCCGAAGCTCGTGCCCGCCGAAGGCCAAACGCCGCGCGACTTCGTGCCGAAGGGATGGAGGGTCGAGCAGGCCGGGGGCGTCGTGAACGGCGACCTCAACCAGGACGGCGCCCCGGACGCCGTGCTCCGCCTCGTCGAAGACATGCCTATCGAAGGTTCGGACGGGACTCTGAACACGCGCTACCGCGCGCTCGTCATCCTCCTCGCGAAGCCCGGCGGAGGTTTCGCGCGCGCGGCCGTCGCGACGAAGCTGCTCGGCTGCTCGCTCTGCTACGGCGCGCTCGGCGACCCCGAGGGCGGCAACATCCAAACCGAGATCAAGAACGGCGTCCTCGACGTGAGCCAGCTCAGCGGCTCGCGCGAGGCGACCGACCTGACGCTCCGCTTTCGCCACGACCCCGTCACGAATCGCTTCCTGCTCATCGGCGCCGAGCGCAGCGACTACGACCGCGCCGAGGGCGGCGGCACCGGCACCAGCACCAACTACCTGACCGGCGTCCGCGTCATCAAGACCACGACCGTCGGCCGCGGCGGCCGCGAGAGCACAACTTCTAAGACCACCCGCGTCCCCCGCACGCGGCAGTTCATCGAGGATGTCGATTACGAAAAGCAGTTTTGAAGGAGTAGGCAGTAGACAGTAGTCAGTAGCCAGTAGTAAAACCTTCGTCGCCGAGTAGTTCGAGTGTAAGTGACAGCGACCGCGAGGCGGAGCCCTACTGACTACTAGCTACTGACTACTGTCTACTTTCCCGCCTTGTGATATATTTTGAAACCGGCGCCCGCCCCGGCGTCGTACAGCGTTGGCGGATAGCTCGCGGAAAGTCAGAAGAAGTGGTAAGACTTTCCGCACCCTCCCCGGTTCGCAGCAAGGCTCGCGGAAACAGTCTCTCGATGGACAGACGACGCATCCTCATCGTTGAAGGCAACGCGGAGTTGCGCACCGTCCTGGCCGAGGCGCTCGCAGGGCTCGGTCACGAGGTCGTGACGGCCGCCGACCGCGCCGAGGCCGTCGAGCGCGACGACCTCGAAGACTTCGACCTCATCATCTCCGACCTCGCCGAGTACTCCGACTCCGGCGTCCAGATCGTCTCCGAACTCAAGCGCAAGCGCCTCTTCGTCCCCGTCGTCGTCTCCTCCGAGGAGACGCAGCAGGCCGGCATCGTCAAGGCGTTCAAGCTCGGCGCCGCCAACTTCCTCCGCAAGCCCTACGACAAGGAGGAACTCTCGCAGATCGTCGAGAAGACGCTCGGCTACAAGCTGCGCTTCATCGAAGACCTCAAGGTCTTGCCTTACGTCCGCGAGCACATCGAGTTCGAGCTGCCGAGCGACATCTCTTTGATGAACGGCGTGCTCCACTACCTCATCGAGCGCGTCGCCGCGCTCGGCGTCATCAAGCCCGACCGCTCGAACCTGCTCATCGCGCTCGACGAGGCGTTCGTCAACGCCGTCAAGCACGGCAACAAGCACGACGTGGCGAAGCTCGTCCGCATCACCGCCGACCTCTCCCCGAAGGAGGCGCGCTTCACCATCGAGGACGAGGGCGAGGGCTTCAGCGTCGCCGACATCCCGGACCCGCGCGACCCCGAGAACCTCTTCAAGTCTTCGGGGCGCGGCGTGCTCCTCATCTACAACATCATGGACGAGGTCGCCTACAACGAGCGCGGCAACCGCCTGACGATGGTCAAGCGCCCCGAGTCCTCGCTCGAACACGACCTCATCGAGTCGCTGACGCCGGACGAGAAGACGGCCGAGAAGAGTTGAGACAGGCCCCGCCCCACACGCCGCACCGCACGACACGCGCCTTGACACGCAATCTCCGCACGCCGCTCTTCTTCGTCGCAGCCTACGCCGCGCTCCTCCTGCTTCACTGGACTTTGCTGGAGCTGCCCTACTACTGGGATGAGGCCGGCTACTTCATCCCGGCCGCGCGCGACATCTACGCGGACGGCTCCTTCATCCCGCACTCGACGCTCTCGAACGCGCACCCGCCGCTCGTGATGGCGTGGCTCGCGCTCGCATGGAAGTTATCGGGCTTCCACGTCTGGGTCGCGCGCGCGGCGATGACGGGGGTGGCGGCGCTCGCGCTGACGGGCGTCTACGCGCTCGGGTGTCGCGTGGCGAACGTGCGCGTGGCGCTGGCGACCGCCGTCTGCGCCGCGCTCTACCCGGTCTTCTTCGCGCAGAGCACGCTCGCACACCTCGACATGATGGTGGCGGCGCTGACGATGTGGGCGCTCGTCTTCTACTTGCCACGCGACGCAACGGCGTTGCGAGGCGACGCAATAACGCTGCGAGGCGGCGCGGAAAGCCTGCGCGGGACGGAAAAGGCGCATTTTCGCCGTGTTATTTGCGTGTTACTGCTTGCGCTGGCGGCGCTGGCGAAGGAGACGGCGGTGCTCGTGCCCGTCGTGCTCTGCGGTTGGGAACTGTTGTGTTGGCTGTTGAGGAAGAAGGAGAAGCTGTCGTCGCTCGTCTGTATTGAGAGACGGCCGGTCTGGTGGTCGTTCACTCTGCTGCTGGCCGGAGTGCCGCTGGCGCTGTGGTTCGCGTACCACCGCGCGCGCACGGGTTACATGCTCGGTAACCCGGAGTATTTCCGCTACAACGTCGAGTCCACGCTCAACCTCGCGCGCATCCTCGACACCGTCTGGCGACGCCTCGGCCACGTCACCTTACACATGAACCTCTGGGCGCTCACGCTCGCCGGACTGGCCGCCATGTTCCTCAAGCCACGGCGCGACGGCGAGACGGAACGGCCCCGCATCGCCGTGCCGGTTCAACTCCTCTTCCTCGCGCTCATCCTCGCGCACGTCGTCGCGCTCTCGGTCGTGGGCGGGGCGGTGCTGGCGCGCTACATGCTGCCCGTGCTGCCGCTCGTCGTGATGATCTGGGTCTCGACGCTCTGGCGGCGCGTGCCCGCGTGGCCGCTCGCCGTCGCGCTCGTCTGCGCCGCGTTCGTCTACCGCACGGAGGTCAACCCGGCGTACAGCTTCCCGTGGGAAGAAAATCTCGCCTACCGGGACTTCGTCCTCCTCCACCGAGACGCCGCGCGCTTCCTCGCGGAGAAATATCCCGACGCGCGCGTGCTCACCTCCTGGCCCGCGACGGACGAGCTGCGTAACCCTTACTACGGCTACACGCCCCGCGCTTTGAACGTCGTGCCCGTCGAGAACTTCCTCCCCGCCGAACTCGAACGCGCCGCCGCGAGCAAGTCCGAATACGACGTGGCACTGCTCTACTCCTCCCACGGCGGCCCCGAACTCAACGAAGCCGCACGCCTCCTCGGCGCCCGCGTCGTTTTCGAAGAGCGCAGGAAAGGTCAGTGGGTGGCAGTCGTTGAAAACAGTAGGCAGTAGGCAGATGGCAGCAGGCAGTTCGGGTGGGAGAGGGGCCTGTTATTATTTGCAGTTGCGTATGGCGGAGAGGCGTCAGACACGGAGGCACAGAGACACAGCTTCGGGCTTATAGCTCAACAAGCTG
>CAXTSK010000519.1:0-4132 GCA_964246655.1 uncultured Pyrinomonadaceae bacterium | reverse complement strand
CTCTTCGCGGTGAACCCGGAGTACGGCTTCTTCGGGGTGGCGCCGGGCACCTACACGGTGACGGTGGAAGTCGACGACGGCTGCGGCTGCATCTCGTTCACTTCGACGACGGTGACGGTCGAGCGCTGCAACTGTGTGACGCCGCCTCCGCCGCCGGTCTCCTGCCCGAATATCACGGTGAGCTGCCCGGACACGGGGACGGCCGGGACGCCTGTGACGTTCACGGCGAACATCTCGGGCGGCGACACGAGCGTGACGCCGACGTTCAACTGGACGGTCTCGGCCGGGACGATCAGCAGCGGCCAGGGCACGAGCTCGATCACGGTAGACACGACCGGCGCGACCGGGACGATCACGGCGACGGTTGACGTGGGCGGGTACGACCGCAGCTGCTCGACCTCGAACAGCTGCACGGTGAGCTTCCCGGCGCAGCCCATCGCCAAGAAGATCGACGAGTACGGGAACATCAAGTTCAACGACGAGAAGGCGCGGCTCGACAACTACGCCATCGAGTTGCAGAACGACCCGGCGGCGCAGGGCTACCTGGTCTGCTACGGCGGCCGCACGGGCCGCACGGGCGAGGCACAGCGTCGTTGCGACCGTGCGAAGAACTATCTGGTCAACACGCGCGGGATCTCGGCCGACCGGATCGTGACGGTGGATGGCGGGTACCGCGAGGAGCTGACGGTGGAGCTGTGGGTCGTGCCCTCGGGCGCCACCCCGCCGCAGGCGAGCCCGACGGTGGACCCGTCGGAGGTCAAGCCGGCCCGCGCACCGCGCCGCCGCGGCCGCCGCGACGACGACGAGGAGTAATCCTTTAACCTTAACCCGCGGGGCTCACGCACGAGCCCCGCGGCCGACAACGAGAGCGGGCGGCGCGTCATAGTTAGAAGCGCCGCCCGCTTCGTTTATGTGCCCCGGGCGGGGCAGGGCCACACAATTCGTACAACGGCCAAAATTGCCCGGGCATCCTACATTTCCGGTCGCGAACGGCGGCCGGGCTTTGCAAAGTCGCAGTCGATAAGGATAATAGCCGCGCGGTTCCAACAGGCCCCCCGCCGCGCAGTTCGTAGAATTTGAAGACCGTGGTGTTAAAAATGAAGAATCGCTTGCTCCGTAAGTTCACCCCCGCGCTCGTACTCCTGTCCCTCTTGCTCTCTTCCTTCGGCGCCGCAATCCCTTCGACGCGCGCCGCCGACAACGACGCAGACTCTTCCGCCGAGAGGCTTTTGAACTGGGAGGCGACCGGCCCCCTGGGCGGCGACGTGCGCTCGCTCGTCATCGACCCGCAGGACGCAAAACGCCTCTACTTCGGCACCATCGACGGGCAGATTTACACCTCGGCCGACGGCGGTGACAACTGGTCGCGCGTCGCGGGCTTCAACCGGCCGGGGCTCCTCATCGACAACATCATCGTCGATCCGCGTGACTCGAACGTCATCTACGCGGCCGCGCACAGGCACAAGGAGTCGGGCGGCTTCTTCAAGACGACCGACGGCGGGCGCACTTGGCGCGAGGCGGAGCAGTTGAAGGGCGACGGCATTCACTCGCTCACGCAGTCTTCGAAGAACCCCGACCTCCTGCTTGCGGGGACGAACAAGGGCGTCTGGCGCTCGCGTGACGGGGGCGAGCACTGGGAGCAGCTCAACACCGCGGCGACGCCCGGCCTCATCAACGTCGAGTCGCTGGCCGTAGACCCGCGCGACGCGAACGTCATCTACGCCGGCACCTGGTACCTGCCCTACAAGTCCACGGACGGCGGGCAGAGCTGGAACATCACGAAGACGGGCATCATCGACGACTCGGACATCTTCGCCATCGAGATCGACGACCGCGACCCCGACCACGTCATCGCCTCGGCGTGCAGCGGCATCTACGAGACGCGCAACGCGGGCGGCAACTGGCGCAAGGTCAACGGCATCCCCTCGCAGTCGCGCCGCACGCGCTCCATCCTCCAGAACCCCGGCCGCCCCGACACCATCTACGCCGGTACGACTGAGGGCTTCTGGATGAGCAACAACGGCGGCGCCGACTGGAAGGTGACGACCAGCCGTCAAATTTTCGAAGTCAATACTATAGCCGTCCACCCTTCGAACCCGGACGTGGTCTACATCGGGACGAACAACTACGGTGTGATGGTCTCGCGCGACGGCGGGCGCAACTTCGTGCCGTCGAACGGAGGCTACTCGGGCCGACGCGCCTACACGATTGTGCCTGACCGCGAGAAGTCGGGGCGCGTCTACGCGGCGACCATCAACACGGCGACGGGCGGCGGCTACTTCTACGTCTCGAACGACGCGGGCGAGACGTGGCAGCTCTCGGCGCGCAACATGCCGCCGCGCCTCATCGCCTACGCGATTCTTCAAGACCCGCGCGACGGGAACATCATCTACCTCGGCACGAACTACGGCCTCTACCGCTCGGCTGACCGCGGCGCTTCGTGGATTCCATACGGCGCGCCGAAGCCGAAGGCGCCGGTGAGGAAGGGGAAGAAAGCCGCGGCGGGGTCGAGGACTGCGCCCGCCTCTTCGAGCGCGGCGTCGCGCGACGGCGCCCCGGTGGCAGAGCCGACCGTCGCCACGCGGCCGAAGTCGAACGACGTTGTGAAGCGCGCGCAGGAGGCATTGAACCTCGCGGGCTACGACGTGGGCAAGCCCGACGGCGTGGCCGGGACGAAGACGGTTACGGCACTCAGGAAGTACCAGACCGACAAGGGCATCCCCGTGACGGGGCAGTTCGACGCGGCAACGCTCGGCGCGCTCGGACTCGCGGGCGGCATGCAGTCGGCGGGGGCTCTGGCGGCCGCGATACAGACGGCGCCGGTCTTCCTCGTTGACACCATCAACTCGCTCGCCTACACGGGCGACGAGCGCGACGGTAAGGTGGGGATGCTCGCGGCGACGAATGCGGGGCTCTTCCGCACCTACGACGTGGAGAAAGGCTGGGAGGTCGTCCCGTACGGCCCGAGCCTCGACGTGCGTACGCTCTGCGTCTCGGCCAGTTCGCAGGAGCCGGAGACGATCTTCGTCGGCACGTCGAACTCGGGCGTGCTCATTTCGCACGACAACGGCAAGACGTGGGAGCCGACGCGGGGTGTCCCGGCCGAGGCCCCGGTCAACGTCATCGAGCGCGACCCGAAGCGACCCGAGAACGTCTACGTCGGCACGACGCAGACCCTCTACGTCTCGCACGACGGCGGTCAGCACTGGCAGCGCCGCGGCGGCAACCTGCCTTTGGGCAGCTTCACCAGCATCCTCATCAACCCCGAGAACACGGACGAAGTCTTCGTCGGCAACGCCTACGAGCGCGGGGGGAAGGTCTTCAACTCGTTAGAGGGGGGCGGCGTCTTCCGCTCGATCGACAAGGGGATGACGTGGCAGCGGCTCGACCCGCAGCTCCCGAGCCGTCGCGTCTGGGCGCTCGCCTTCGACCCGCAGGACAACACGCGCATCTTCGTCGGCACGCACTCGGCCGGCGTCTACGTCGCGCGACGCGGCGCCGACGCGGCGGCGACGAGCAAGTAGTTAAAGGCCGTGAACCGTGAACCGTAAACCGTGACAAGAAAAAGCATTCGTCTTCTCTAGTCACGGTTTACGGTTTACGGTTCATGGGCTTTTCTTGCTTTCCGCCTTGACACGGCGTCGCCCGGCTGTGTAAATTGCTCCCCTACCTGGCAGAATAGCGAGGTGATTTGGCGGAACACGCGGGTGTTCCACGGGCGTGTGGAAAATTTAACTTCGGCAACTCCTTTTATTTTTCAACTGCTCGCAACTCCCGCCTCAATCCTCCGTTTCCGTCAAACGCCCCAAGCTACTCTCGACAGAATAAAGGCACGCCGCCGCGGGTGAGAGCACACACGTCGCGCGCCAAGTTTTGTCGCCGGGCAGGCGCGGGAGGGAGCCCGACGTTCGCGCCAGACTTAATCCAGCAGGAGTTCGACAGGAGTTCATGTCAACCGAAAACGAAACGCCCACCAACGGCGAGAACACCACCGAACAGAGCGCGCCCGTCGGCGCCTCCTCGAACGAGGCCGGCGAGACGGCGGCGGCAGCCACCGCCGCTGCCGCCACCACCGCTTCTGCGGATCAATCGGCGACGGCCGCGAGCCCCGCAGCCGACGAGCCTTCCGGCG
>CAXTSK010000518.1:1826-4143 GCA_964246655.1 uncultured Pyrinomonadaceae bacterium | reverse complement strand
GAGTTCCGCGCCGACGCGACGCTGCATCAACTCTTCCGCGAGCAGGTCGCCCGCACCCCCGACTCGGCCGCACTCCTCGCACCCGGCCGCCGCCTCTCCTTCGCCGCACTCGACCGCCTCTCCGACCGCCTCGCATGCCTGCTCAGAGAGCGCGGCGTCGGTGCCGAGTCGCGCGTCGCACTGCTGCTCGACCGCTCGCCCGCGCAACTCGTCGCCATCCTCGCCGTGTGGAAGGCCGGGGCCGCTTACGTCCCGCTCGACCCGGCGCAGCCTGCGCCGCGCCTCTCCTTCATGCTCGCGGACTCCGGCGCCTCCCTCGTCCTCCCTTCCTCCGCGCTCTCGGCCGCGCTGCCCGAGGGCGCGCCGCCCGTGCTCTGTCTCGATGAAGGCTGGGAGGAGATGGCGCCGGAGGGCGGCGAGCACGTGGCCGACACCGCCACGCCGGACAACCTCGCCTACGTCATCTACACGTCGGGCTCGACCGGCAGGCCCAAAGGCGCGCTCGTCACTCATCGTTCCGTCTCGAACTTGCTCGCGGCGCTACGCCCCCTTATTTACGAGGGGATGGGCGTGGGGCTGACGGTGAGCCTCAACGCCCCGCTCTCGTTCGACTCCTCGGTCAAGCAACTCGCGCAACTGCTCGACGGCCACGGGCTCTGCGTCATCCCTGAGGAGGTGCGCCCCGACGGCGACGCCCTGCTCGCGTACCTCGACGAGATGGGCGTCGGGGTCTTCGACTGCACCCCTTCGCAACTCCGCCTGCTGCTGGCCGCGGGGCTCGGGGCGGGGCGCCCCCCGCCCAGCGTGGGGGGGGTGCTGCTGGGGGGGGAGGCGGGGGGCGCGGGGCCGTGGGTCGCGGTGGGCCGGGGCGGGGGGGGGGGCGCACCCCGCGGAGCTTGCGGGCGGTGCTTCTCGGGGGCGAGGCGGTGGACGCGGCGACGTGGGAAGAGGTCGCACGGGTCGAAGGGGTGCGCTTCTACAACCTCTACGGGCCGACCGAGTGCACGGTGGATGCGACCGGCTGCGAGGTCGAAGAGGGGACGGGGCCGCACCTGGGCGCGCCGCTGCGCAACGTGGAGGCTTACGTGGTGGACGGGCGCGGGGAGTTGGTGCCGGCGGGTGTGGAGGGCGAGTTGTGGATAGGCGGCGAAGGAGTCTGCCGCGGCTACACGGCGGGCGGGGCGTTGACGGCCGAGCGGTTCGTGCCGGACTGCTTCAGCGGGAGGTCAGGGGCGCGGCTCTACCGGACGGGAGACATCGTCAGGAGGGGCGCGGGCGGGCGGTTGGAGTTCGTCGGGCGGCGCGACGGGCAGGTGAAGGTGCGCGGGTCGCGGGTGGAACTCGGGGAGGTGGAGGCGGTGTTGCGCGAGCACGCGGGAGTGCGCGACTGCGCCGCCGCAATCCGCCAGAGCGCGGCCGGTGACATGAGATTGGTCGCCTACGTCGTACTCGACCCGGAACAGACGCCTTCGATCAGTGACCTGCGCAGTTACGTCAGACGGCATCTGCCCGAGTACATGGTGCCGTCGGCGTTCGTGCTGCTCGACGAGCTGCCGCTGACGCGCAACGGCAAGGTGGATCGGGCCGCCCTGCCCGCGCCCGAGCAGACGCAGGCGGCGGGTGAGACCGCGGGCCTGGGGCCGCAGACGCCGACCGAAGAAGTGCTGTGCGGGGTGTGGGAGCACCTGTTGGGTGTCGAGCGCGTGGGAGTTGAAGACAACTTCTTCGAGCTGGGCGGGCACTCGCTGTTGGCGATGCAGTTGTTGGCGCGGGTGCGGACTTTGTTCGCGGCCGAGATGCCGCTGCGCGCGCTCTTCGAGGCGCCGACCGTCGCGGGACTTGCCGCGCTGCTGGCCGCCGCGCCCGGCGAGGACGCGCTCACGCCTCCGCCGCTGCGGCCGCGCGAGCATGGTGGGCCGGTGCCGCTGTCGTTCGCGCAGCAGCGCCTCTGGTTCATGCATCACTTCGATCCGCACAGCCCGGCCTATAACATCCCCGTGGCGACGAGGCTGCGCGGGCCGCTCGACATATCGGCGCTGCGGCGGACGCTCTCGGAGGTCGTCCGTCGTCACGAGGTGCTGCGCACGCGCTTCGGCGTGCAGAACGACCTCCCCGTCCAGATCGTCGAGCCGCCGCGCGCCTTCCCGCTTCCACTCATCGACCTTAGCAACCTGGGGGAGGCGGCGCGCGCCGCGGAGGCGCATCGCCTCGAAGCCGCGGAGGCGGCGCGCCCCTTCGCCCTCTCCTCCGCTCCCATGCTGCGCGGCGCGCTCGGCGCCGACCTCATCATCAAGGGCGGCTACACGCAGAGCCGGTT
>CAXTSK010000518.1:795-1816 GCA_964246655.1 uncultured Pyrinomonadaceae bacterium | reverse complement strand
CGTCCGCCTCGGCGCGGAAGAGCACGTCGTGCTGCTCACCATGCACCACATCGTCAGCGACGGCTGGTCGATGGCGTTACTCACGAAGGAGGTCGCCGCGCTCTACGAGGCTTTCTCCCGCGGCCTGCCTCCGCCGCTCGCGGAGCCGCCGATCCAGTACGCGGATTACGCCGTCTGGCAAAGGCAGTGGTTGCAGGGCGAAGTCTTGGAGCAACACCTCGATTACTGGCGGCGCCACCTCGAAGGCGCGCCCGAGCGGTTGGAGCTGCCGACCGACCGGCCGCGCCCGGCCGTCCAGAGTTGCCGCGCCGAGGGCGCGACGCCCTTCATGGTCATGGTCGCCGCCTTCGTCTCGCTCCTGCATCGTTATTCGGGACAGCAGGACGTGGTAGTCGGGACCGTGACGGCGAACCGCGAGCGGGAGGAGGTCGAGAGTCTGATCGGCTTCTTCGTCAACACGCTGGTGCTGCGCACAGACATGAGCGGCGGGCCGACCTTCCGCGAGGCGGTCAGGCGCGTGCGCGAGGTGACTTTGGGCGCGTACGCGCACCAGGGGTTGCCGTTCGAAGCGCTCGTCGAAGACCTCCAGCCGCAGCGGAACGCGAGCTACCCGCCGCTGTTCCAGGCCATGATCGTCTTCCAGAACACGCCGCAGAGGAAAACCTCCGGCGTCTCCGATCTCGTGTTGAGTTCGAAGGAACTCGACAACGGGACGGCGAAGTTCGACCTCTACCTAGTGGTCGGCGAAGAGGGCGGCGGCCTTCGCGCAACGCTGGAGTACAACACAGACCTCTTCAACGACTCGACCATCGAGCGCATGCTCCGCTCCTTCGAAACGCTGCTCGAAGGCGTGGGCGAGAACCCGGATCAGGAAGTGCAGGCCGTCTCACTCTTCCCTGAAGAGGAGAGTCTGCAACTGGTCGCGGACTTCAACGAGGACTAGCCGGCGTGGGGGGGGGCGGCGCGGCCGCCCCCCGCCCCCCCCCCGCCCGCCCCGCCCCCCCCCCCCCCCCCCCCCCCC
>CAXTSK010000518.1:0-785 GCA_964246655.1 uncultured Pyrinomonadaceae bacterium | reverse complement strand
GGGCGCGCCATTCACCGCGCACTCGCCGGCGGGCGGGCGCGCGCCCCCCCGCGCGCCCACGCGCCGTCGCCCCCAACTAACCGTCGAACCGGCCCCGCGTCCCGAGCGCGGCCCCACCAAACTGCCTTATGAACGGACAAGAAGGCCACACCATCCTGCTCGGCGGCATCGGGGGCGACTCGCACTCGGTCGGGCTCACGATCCTGCGCCACGCCCTGATGACGAGTGGCTACCGCGTCAAATACCTCGGCATCCAGAACCGCCTGGAGGAGTTCTTCAGCCTCGCCGCGATGTGCAACGTGGTGATGCTCTCCAGCATGGACGGCCACACGCGCTACTATCTGCGCGAGTTCCCCGAGCTGATGAAGCGCTTCCAGTCGCACCGCCCGCTCTGGTACCTCGGCGGCAACCTGACGGTCGGCGACGCGTGCGGGTTCGAGCGCTACTTCATGGAGATGGGCTTCGACCGCGTCTTCGTGAAGTTCACGGACGTGAGCGTGGTGCTCGACCTGCTCGCGCGCGACCTCCATGGCGTCGAGGCCGTCGCCGACTACCCGACGCTCTGGGAGCGCTCGCGCAACGGGCACGCCGCCGCCTCGGCCGCGGTCACCGACGAGCTGCTCGACCCCTCGGAGTTCGAGCGCGCGCGCCGCGAGGTGCTTGCGCACTGGAAGACCGGGCACCTGGCCTCCGACCTGCGCGACAACGCCCAGTTCCTCGCGGGCCAGCCCTCCTTCCCGGCGGCGCCGCGGGGCGGGGCCGGCCGCCGCCCCGCGGAGCGCCTA
>CAXTSK010000517.1:3693-4145 GCA_964246655.1 uncultured Pyrinomonadaceae bacterium | reverse complement strand
GATGTGGACGGCGAAGCCGGCGGCGAGGGCGCGTTCGCGGTCTTCGTCCATGGCGTGGCCGGTGAGCGCGATGGCGGGGACGGCTTCGAGGCCGGGCATGCGGCGCAGCTCCGCGAGCAGCGCGTAGCCGTCCGTGCCCGGCATGCTGATGTCGGAGATGATGAGCCCCGGGCGGCGTTCGCGCGCGCGGCGGACGGCCTCGGCGGCCGAGCCCGCGCCGAAGACCTCGTAGCCCCTGTGCGTGAAGAGCGTCTCAAGCAGTTCGAGCGTCTCGGCCGAGTCGTCCACGACGAGCACGGGCACGCCCTCCTCCTCTGACTCGGGGACGACTTCGGGCTCCGGCTCCACGCCTTCTTCGGCCGCGACGGCGCAGGACAGGCCGAAGGTGAAGCGCGAGCCGCGCCCCTCGCCCTCCGACTCCGCGACGACCCAGCCGCCGTGCAGTTCTGCTA
>CAXTSK010000517.1:0-3683 GCA_964246655.1 uncultured Pyrinomonadaceae bacterium | reverse complement strand
CACGATGGCGAGGCCGAGGCCGAGGCCGCCGTACTGCCTCGTCGTCGAGCCGTCGGCCTGGCGGAAGCGGTCGAAGACGTGCGGCAGGAACTCAGGCGCGATGCCGACGCCGGTGTCCGACACCTCGACGCGCGCCTCGCCGCCCTCGCGCCACACGCGCACGGAGACGCGCCCGCCGCGCGTCGTGAACTTGACGGCGTTCGAGAGCAGGTTCCAGACGACCTGCTGAAGTCTGAGCGGCGCGCCCTGCACGACGAGCGGGCCGCCGGGCAGCTCGACCGCGAGCTTGATGTCGCGCGCCGCGGCGTCGGCGCGGACGGGCTCGGTCGCGAGTCCCACCACGGCGCAGAGGTCAACCGGCTCCCACTCGATGCGGAGCTTGCCCGAGACGATGCGCGAGATGTCGAGCAAGTCGTCCACGAGCCGGGCTTGCAGGCGCGCGTTACGCTCGATGGCGTCGAGACCCTGCGAGAGCATCTGCACGTCGGAGGCCGCGCCGGAACGCAGGAGGTTGACCCAGCCGAGCACGGGCGTGAGCGGCGTCCGCAGCTCGTGTGAGAGCGTGGCGAGGAAGATGTCCTTCATGCGGTTGGCCTCGACCAGCTCGTGGTTGACGCGGCTCAGCTCGGCCGTGCGCTCCTCGACGCGATGCTCAAGCTCGCGGTTCAGCTCTTCAAGCCCCGTACGCGCCTCGCGCTCGGAGAGCAGCAGTCGCCGGTGCTCGATGCCGCGCCCGACCGTGTGGATGAGTTCGGCGATGATGCAGGGCTTGGTGAGATAGTCGTAGGCGCCGTGGCGCAGCGCGGCGATGGCCGACTCGACCGCGGCGAAGCCCGTCAGGACGACGACGATGGTCAAGGGCGTACGCGCGCGCACCTCTTGCAGCAGAGAGAGGCCGTCGCCCTCGTCCATGTGCAGGTCCGTGAGGACGAGGTCGTACTCCGGGCCGCGCTCAAGCAGCGCGACGGCCGCGCGCCCGCTCGAAGCCACGTCCACCTCGTAGCCTTCGAGGCGCAGCACCTCGCTGATCGTGAGGAGGATGTTCTCCTCGTCGTCCACGACCAGCAGCCGCGCCGCGGCGGGCTCGTGCGTTGTCGTCTCGTCGGACATACGGATTAGAGGCTGGGGGCTAGAGGCTAGAGGCTGGTTAAACCCCTTAACACGGAAGAGCGCAATGTTCAGTTGAACTCAATCAACTAGCCTCTAGTCTCTAGCCTCTCCTTTGACCAGTTCCATGGCGAGCCGCAGGCCGTCGGCCAGCCTCCTGCGGGTCGTGATGTCTTCCATCACGATGCCGAGCTTGACGAGGTCGGAGGCGACGTGCGCGCTGACGCCGGTGACGACCGTGGCGGCGCCGAGCAGCCGCACCGACCGGACGGTGTTGATGAGGTGCGCGGCCGTGTACGTGTCCACCACCGCGGCGCCCGTGATGTCCACGAGCACCACCTGCGCGCCCTCGCGCCGCACGGCGTCGAGCAGCGCCGAAGACATCTGCGAGGCGCGCTGGTCGTCGAGCGTGCCGACGAGCGGGACTAAGAGCACGCCGTCCCAGATTTCGACGACCGGGCTCGAAAGCTCCGTGATCTGCTGCCGCTGCTGGCGGTGTTCGAGCGCGCGCCGCACGGTGCGCTTCAGGTCTTCGATCATGCAGGGCTTGACGAGGTAGTCGTAGACGCCCTGGCGGAGCGCATCGATGGACGACTCGATGGAGGCGTAGCCCGTGAGCACGATGGTGACGACCGAGGGGTGGCGCTGTTGCAGCTCGTGAAGCAGGGTGCTCCCGTCCATGTCGTCCATGCGCAGGTCGGTGAGCACGAGGTCGTAGTGGTGGCGCGCCGCCATCTCCAGCGCCTCGCTCCCGTCCGACGCCGTCGCCACGTCGTAGCCCTCCTGTTCGAGGATGGCGGCCGTCGTGATGCGCACGTTCTCCTCGTCGTCCACGACGAGCACACGGGAACGTTGTGGGGCGGCGCGGCCGTTGACCGACGCGGCTCTCTCAGTACTTCTTTCCGGCATCAGCCTCCGAAAGGATCGGCGAGTCCACGGGGAGGATGACGTTGAAGGTCGTGCCCGCGCCCTCCTCGCTCGTCGCCTCGATCCGGCCGCCGTGGTGGCGCACGATGTCCTGCGTGACCCACAGGCCGAGCCCCGTCCCCTTCGAGCGCGTCGAGAAGAAGGGCTCGAAGATGCGCGCGAGGTCGGCCTCCGAGATGCCGCGCCCCGTGTCGCTGATCTGGACGGAGACGGTCGGCTGTAGAGCCTGCTCGT
The DNA here is from genome assembly GCA_964246655.1 of uncultured Pyrinomonadaceae bacterium. GTDB lineage: Bacteria > Acidobacteriota > Blastocatellia > Pyrinomonadales > Pyrinomonadaceae > QHXN01. The sequence goes on along the minus strand of CAXTSK010000517.1, from coordinate 1,415 downwards.
AGACGGAAGTACGCACCGTGATGCGCCCGCCCTTCTCCATCGCCTGCTGCGCGTTGAGCAGCAGGTTGAGGAAGACCTGCCGGAGCTGGTCGGCGCGCGCGCGAATCTTCGGGAGCTGCGGGTCGAAGTGGCGGACGACCTCGACGCGCGCCTGCTTCATCTTCTTCTCGACGAGGATGAGCGTCTCCTCGATGAGCTGGTTCGACTCGACCCACTCGACCTCGCCCGAGCGGCGCGCGAACCCGAGCATCTGCCGGATGATGTGCGAGACGCGCTCGGTCTCCTTGCGCGCGACTTCGAGGAACTTGGAGTTCTTCTCCATGTCCTTGCTCGTCGTGAGCAGGTAGAGCGAGTTCTTGATGGCTTCGAGCGGGTTGTTGACCTCGTGCGCAATCGACGCCGCGAGGCGCCCGACCGCGGCGAGCTTCTCCGACTCGAACAGTTGTTGCTCGACCCGGCGTCTTTCAAGCTCGCGGATCTCGGAGAGGTCGTGGAGCACCGAGACGACGGCCGTGACCTGCCCCTTCGCGTCGGCGACCTCGGCCGAAGTGATCTCCATCGGGAGGCGGTGCGCCGTCTCCGGGTCGATGAGTTCGATCTCGGCCTGGCGGCCCGACTCCGCGCCGGAGGCGAGGCCGGAGATGAACGACGTGAGCTTGACCGAGTTGTTGCGCACCGCGCGCAGCGCCGCCCAAGGCATCTCGTCGCGCTCCTGGAAGAGCAGCTCCGCGCGCTGGTTGAAGAGGATGAACTTGCCCGAGGTGTCGCAGACGGCGATGGGCTGGCCGACGTTTTCGAGGATGAGGTCGAGGCGGTCGCGCTCGCGCCGCGCCTCGCTCTCGGCCTGCTGGAGCTTGACGAAGTTGCGCGCGAGTTCTTCGTTCGCGCGGCGCAGGTCGGTCACGTCGCGGAAGATGGAGACGAGGCCGATGCGCTCGCCGCGCGCGTTGAGCGCGGGCGTCGAGATGACTTCGAAATGGATGTCCGCGCCCTCGATGGGATCGACGAGGATGAGGTCGCGGCCGACGACCTCTTCGGACGCGACCGCCGCGCTCGAAAGGTAGGCGGAGAAGAGCAGGTCGTTCATCTCCAGCGCGCGCCGCTTGCCCTCGCTCGCGTCGCGCCGGTCGCTGAACAGCTCCTCGGCGCGGCGGTTCTGCAAAAGGATTTCGTTATCCATGTTGGTGAGGACGATGGGGTCGGCGACCGACTTCATGATCGACTCGACCCACTGCCGCTCGCGTTGGAGCTTGCGCACGGAGAAGCTGAGGCGTTCGACGTTGGCCGTGTTCGAGAGGATGGCGCCGACGCGGTCGGCGTAGCGCGTGAGGAGGTCGAGCCGTGCCCCTGCCAACTCTTCGCGGCCGGCGCCGACGTAGATCGCGCCGGTCGAGAGCGACTGCGGGAGCCAGAAG
>CAXTSK010000516.1:1585-4146 GCA_964246655.1 uncultured Pyrinomonadaceae bacterium | reverse complement strand
GCTGGCGCGCGCGGAGGGGCGGGCGCGATTTGGGGGGGCGCGCGCCGCCGACGCTCACGAAGCGAGTCCGCTCGGCACTCACGACCTCCGCGCCGCCCGCGCGCGCGTCCGCCACGCGCACCTCGGGGCGAAGCTCCGCCGCGTCCTGCTCGTCGTAGACGTAGCCGCCGCCCGCGTCGCGCATCACGCGCGTCAACATCTCCAACGCGCCCGCGTCGAAGTCGTGCGCGGCGACGGCGCGCGCCACGGCCTGCTTGTCCGGCGCCTGCCCGGGCCACATGAGTTCGTGCTGAGAATTAACGTTGGCGGCGTTGCTGTTGGCGGCGCCGCGCAGCTCGGCCTGCTGTCTGAGCATCATCCAGGATGTTCGGAAGCTCTGCACGGACGACTCGATGCGCGCCGGGTCGTAGTCCCAGACGGGCGGCGTGTTCGCGCGCGCGGCGGCCCGGCGCGCGTCCGACTGACGCGAGTCCTCGGCGGTGATGTCGGCCGGGGCGGTCACGTCGGCGCGCACCACGTCGCCCTCCTGGTAGACCTCCGCCGAGGTGAGCGCCGTGTGCGTGCGCGCGAGCAGCAGCGTGGTCAGGGCCGCGGCGGCGAAGAAGCCGACGAGGAAGCGCGGCATGGGCGGGAGCTTGCGGAAGGGAAGAGTGACTGTGCGCAGCGCGCGGTCGCGTGCCTCAGAGAATGGGGACTTGAAGCGGGGGCGTCGTCCGTGTCTCATCATCGGTTTCGGGTCTAGCTCGCGACGGCCTCCGAAGCGCGTGCGGCGTCGTCGCCGTCGCGGCCTCCGTCGGGTGTGCTTTCGGTCTCCTCGGCGGCGTGGGTGTTGCCCGAGCCGCTTCGCGGCCCGCTTTCAACATGCGTCAGGTCGCGCGCGAGGATGGCGCCGGCGCGTTCGAGCAGCGGGCGCAGGGACTCGGGCTTGAGCGCCGAGACGGCGATGCACTCGCGCCCGCCGACGGCGCAAGCCTGTCGCAGCAGGGAGTCGAGGTCTTCGGTCGAGAGCAGGTCTGACTTGTTGAAGGCGACGAGGCGCGGGATGTCCGTGTGCCCGAGGTCGTTCAGAATCCTCTCGACCGATTCGAGCTGCTGCGGCAAGCGTGGGTTCGAGGCGTCAACGAGGTGTATGAGCAGGTCGCTGTCGTCGATCTCTTCGAGCGTGGCGCGGAAGGCGGCGATGAGGTCGGGCGGCAGGTCGCGTATGAACCCGACCGTGTCGTTGACGATGACCTCCTGTTCGCGCGGGAGTCGAAGTCTTCGCGAAGTCGGGTCGAGCGTGGCGAACATGCGCTGCTCGGCCAGAACTTCTGACGAAGTAAGCGTGTTGAGCAGCGTAGACTTTCCGGCGTTGGTGTAGCCGACGATGGAGATGATCGGGAGTCCGCGTCGCGTGCGCTCCTTCCGTCTTTGTTGACGGCGAAGGCGTTGGTGCTCGATCTCTTTCTCAAGACGGTTGATGCGGTCGCGGACGCGGCGGCGGTCGGTCTCAAGCTTCGTCTCGCCGGGGCCGCGCCCGCCGATGCCGCCCGCGAGTCTGGAGAAGGCCGAGTCGTGCCCGGCGATGAGGCGCGGCAGCATGTAGCGGAGCTGCGCCAGCTCGACCTGTATCTTGCCCTCGCTCGTCTGCGCGCGCTGCGCGAAGATGTCGAGGATGAGCTGCGCGCGGTCGATGACTTTGAGGTCTGTCGCCTCGGAGATGGCGCGCACCTGCGCGGGGCCGAGTTCGCGGTCGAAGACGAGGAGGTCGGCGCCGAGGCGGAGCGCGCGCACGATTAATTCGTCGAGCTTGCCGCGGCCGAGCACCGTCCGCGGGTCGATGGCCTGACGCCGCTGGATGGTCTCGTTCATCACGACCAGCCCCGCCGAGGCCGCAAGCTCGCGCAACTCGGCCATCGACTCTTCGGCCTCGCTCAGAGACCCCGTGGTCACGCCGACGAGGATGGCGCGGTCGCGCCCGGTCGCGCGACGGCCGGTGCGGCGGTTGCGGGCGATCTCCTCTTCGAGCGAGTCGATGAGTTCGACGAAGTCCACGTCCAGCTGCGAGGCGGCGGGCGCTTCGAAGAAGGTATAGGCGGCGTCGTGCACGTCGGCGGCGTCGTCCTCGCTGACCTGCTCGGCCGTGGTCGGCAGGAGGTGCGCGGCGCGCACTTTGCCGGGCAGGCCCGTGCGGTCGTCCACGTCCACGGCGACCATCAAGTCAAGTCGCAGCAGGGCGAGGTCGTTCAAGTCGTCCTGCGTCAGCTCCTCGCCGCGCAGGTGCGTGTGGACGGCGCGCAGCCCGCGGAAGCGCCCCTCGCCGACGCGCGTGCGCTTGAGGTCGGGCCACTCGATGCGGCGTGCGTCGCCGACGACGACCGACTCGACGTAGCCCTTGCGGTCGATGAGCGCGCCGATCTGCCGCCGCGTCTCGTGCGAAAGCTCAGAGAGCTGGCGCGCGAACTCGGGCGTGACGACCTGCTGCGGCGGGATGCGGCGCGAGTAGAGCTTCTCGATGCGCCGGAGCTGGTTGGGCTTTAAGCCCTGCGTGTTCCCCTGTACGTTGCTGATAACTCTTCCTC
>CAXTSK010000516.1:0-1575 GCA_964246655.1 uncultured Pyrinomonadaceae bacterium | reverse complement strand
GGCGCGGGCGGGGGCGGGGTTTTCCCCCGGGGGGGTCCCCGTGTCCGTGGCTAATCCCTCTCCCCCCCGCCCCCCCGGCGCGCCCGCCCAAATGCGAAACGCACCGCGCGGGACGGCCGCTGGTGCGTCGATGTCGTGCTCAAGTTAGAGGGATAGTGAAGCGAGCGGGAACTAACGGACGCTGCCTGAGAACTCTGTTTTTTGACCCTCGCGCAGGCACTTCTGTGTGAGCGCCCCCGGCCCCGGAAAACATCACGACAAAAAAACATGCCGCGATTTTGAGGCCGCAGCAGATGTCTCCTTTAACTGCGGCGCAGTATAGCACAACCCTTGCGATTGCGGAACGGGGGGGGGTTTTTGGGGTTGTGTTGTTTTGTGGGGGCGGCCGCAGCGTTCTCCAATCCGCAATCCGAAATCCGCAATCGTTAGACAGTCTCAGCGCGGGCGTCGTATGATGAATCAACTTTTTAGGAGCTTAGATGTCGAGCGAATTGATCGAGCGTGTGGTGCCGTCGGCCGCGATACCGGGCGGGGAAGTGTCGGTCGAGTGCAACGGGTACGACACGAGCAACGTGCGCGAGTGCCGCGTGACGTTCGACGGGGCGCAGGGGCAGATGGTCGGCGCCGCGCCGTGGCGCGTGTTGGCCGTCGTGCCGGAGACGTTGGAAGGCGGTGGCGAGGTCGAGCTTGTCCTCGAAAGCGGCGACGGCGTGAGCACAGACCCGGCGACCGTCATCGTCGGCCGCAAGCTCGCCGACGACCTGCACATGGTCGCCAACCCGGCCGTAGACCCCGACGACGGCTCGGTCTACGTCACGCGCTCGGGCGCGCGCACTCAGCGGATGCCGGTCTCGCTCTTCCGCATCGACCCGGGCGGCGAGCTGACGGCCGTGACGGGCGAGATCACCAACCCGACCGGCATCGCCTTCGACAGCCTCGGGCAGATGTACGTTAGCTCGCGCATGGACGGGACGGTCTACCGCGTCACCCCATTTCACGAGGTGGTGCCGTTCGCGCGTGACTTAGGCGTGGCGACGGGGCTCGCCTTCGACCGCGCGGGGCGGATGTACGTCGGCGACCGCACGGGCACCATTCACCGCGTCAACGGCAAGGGCGAGTCGGAGGTCTGGGCGCTGCTCGAACAGTCGGTGGCGGCTTATCATCTCGCGTTCGGCCCGGACGAGCAGCTGTACATGACGGGGCCGACGGTGTCGAGCAGCGAGTCCGTCCAGCGCATCGACCGCGACGGCCGCGCGTCGATCTTCTTCAAGGGGCTCGGCCGCCCGAACGGGCTCGCCTTCGACCGGGAAGGCAACCTCTACGTCGCCGCCTCCTACCGCGGCCGGCGCGGCGTCGTGCGCATCTCCCCGGACGGGAGCGAGGCGGAACTGGCCGTCGCCGGCCAGAACGTCGTCGGCCTCTGCTTCGACGCCGCGGGCAACATGATCGTCGCCACCGGCGAGGCCATCTACAGCCTCCCACTCGGGGTGAAGGGAACTCTTGTGAAGTGAGCAGTGAGCGGTGAGCAGTAAGCAGTGGTTGAGACAACTCGGGCACGGCGGAATTTCTTTAAAC
>CAXTSK010000515.1:3886-4152 GCA_964246655.1 uncultured Pyrinomonadaceae bacterium | reverse complement strand
CCGGAGCGCTTCGAGCTGCCGTGGGGCGTGAGCCCCGGGCGACCGCGGCTAGCGGTCTCGGCGTCGGTTCCCTTGGGCGGAAGCCGACTGCACGTCTTCAACGCGCACATCGACACGCACGCGACCGTCGAGGGTCAGCTCAGGCAGCACCGAACCATTCTCGCGCTGGCCGCGCGCACGTCGGAGCCGACCGTCCTGCTCGGCGACTTCAACACGCTCAACGACGAGGGGCGGCGGGCGGCGCGCGCGGTGGGGGAAAACGCCCC
>CAXTSK010000515.1:0-3840 GCA_964246655.1 uncultured Pyrinomonadaceae bacterium | reverse complement strand
CACGACGACGTGGCGCTCGGGGCCGATACGTCACCACTTCGACTGGATATTCCTGCGCGGCGCGCGCGTGCTGCGCTGGGGCGTCGCGCGCGTCCGCGGAATCTCCGACCACTGGCCCGTGTGGGTAGAGATAGAGCCCGAGTGAGATGACGAGCGAGACCATCACCAGCCGCAAGAATCAGTTCGCGCAGCGCGCTCGGGCCGTGCGCGACGGGCGCGAGCGGGAGTTGGTTTTTGTCGAGGGCGTGCGCCTGTGCGAGGAGGCTTTGCGCGCGTCGGTCGCGTTCGAGGCAGTGCTTCACACGCGAAGTCTCGCGGATGACGCGCGCGGGGCTTCCCTGCTCGAAAGACTGCGCGAGGTCTGTCGAAACACACAGGCCGTCTCGGAAGACGTGCTCGAATCCACCTCTGATACGAAGACGCCGCAGGGCGTCGTCGCGCTCGTGCGGCGGCCTCAGACCGGCCGTGAAAGAATTGAGCGGGCCGCGGGCGTGCCTTTGGTCGTCGTCATGCACAGGGCGAATAACCCTTCGAACGCGGGCGCGGTTTTGAGAGTCGCCGAAGCGGCGGGCGCGACCGGCGTCGTCCTGACGAAGGGCTCGACCGACCCGCTCTCGCCGAAGAGCTTGAGGGGTTCGATGGGTTCCGCGTTCCGGCTGTCGCTCTGGACGGGGCCGACGCTGGAAGAGGTGTTTGGCTGGTGCGCCGAGCGTGGCATCCACACGGTCGCCACGGCGGCGGCCGCGACTTCCCTCCACACCGAGATCGATTGGACGACGCCGCGCGCGGTCGTCCTCGGGCCGGAGGCCGGTGGGCTCTCCGTTGAAGATGTTCGGGCCGCGAACGTCGCCGTGCGCATCCCCATGCGCGCGCCGGTCGAGAGTTTGAACCTGGCGACGGCGCTCGCGGTCGTCCTCTACGAAGCCGCGCGGCAAAGAGAGTTCCGCTGACGGCCTAAATGTCCTTTTCTTCTCTCCTTTTCCTTTACTTTTAACGGCGCTTCCGCGGGGCGGCTTATTTCGGCTAGAATGACCTCAGGTTATTCAAGGCGATAAACAGTTTCCCTCCCCCTGCTCTCAGACCTTGCCGCCGGGCCGCCCCGGCTCGGTTGCGGTTTTGTCGCGGACGCCCCTTATGAGTGAAGAGAAAGAGAAGAAGCCTGAAGCGCGGAAACGCAAAGAGAAGAAGCGCGATGGTGCGCCGAAGGAGAAGAAGCGCGACGAGGCGCTGGTCGAGCGCCTGATGCGGCGCGTGCTTGAAGGCATGGGCTCGGTCGTAGACCGCAAGCTCGGGCGCGAGGCGGAGGCGCAGACCGGCTTCACGACGACCAAGCTCATCGAGCGCATGAAGCACCTCGTGGACGAGCGCGCGCGCGCCGACGCCCAAGGCCGCCGCATCGCCCCGCACCTCTTCAAGCTCAAGGTCGAGTGGGGCACGCACTCCGAGGCGCCGCCCGAGTACATCAAGGAGCTTGAGCACGAGGTGGTCGCCGCCGCCATCGACCACATCAACGACCGGCGCTACCGGACGCTCGCGCCCATCAAGGTCGAGACCAGCGCGGACATCTTCACCTCCGGCATCGCCGTCGATCCGACCTACGGCGAGTTCGAGGAGGAGCTGAAGCGCAAGGACGAGGCCGAACGCATGCACGTCGAGATGGCCGACGCCGTCCCGAAGGCGAAGACGCTGACGACAACCGACGTGCAGGTACTCGCCCGCGTCAACCTGCCCGAGCGCGCGTTCGAGAAGCCTCTGGCGTTCCGCCCCGGCGGGCGCCGCATGGGCGTCGGGCGCGTGGCCGACAACGATTTGCAACTGGAGCACCCGAGCGTCTCCAAGATTCACGCGTCGCTCGTGATGAACCGCGAGAGCACGCTGCTCGTCGCCGACACGGGCTCGACCAACGGCACCTTCATCAACGGCCGCCGCATCGCCTACGGCGAGGCGCGTCAGATCGAAGACGGCGATGTCGTCAGCTTCGGCGACGTGGAAGTAAGGTTTAAAAGGCAGTGATAAGTGATGAGTGATAAGTGATAAGAATCGACACGACACGGGCCGGATTTTCTTATCACTTATCATTCATCACTTATCACTTACAATAATATGTTTCTAGCAGAAATTCCCGAGTCGAAACCGGCGCTGCTCAGTCTGGTATACGTGGGCGGGGTGGCGCTGCTGGGGTTGATACTGTTCCTGTCGCTGCTGCTGAGGCGGAGGCGGAAGCGTTCGGCGCTCGAAGCCATCGCGCCGGCCGACTTGCCGCCGGAGGTGAGGCAACGTCTGGGGGCGACTTCGACCAACCGCGGCCTGCGCGGGTTGCGCCTGCTCTTCATCCTGCTGGCGCTCGGCGTCTTCAGCTTCCACGTCTACTGGGCGCAGTACGCGGCCGAGTCGAACGAGCGCTTTCAGGAGTTGAGCTACAAAGACCTGCGCAACCGCAGGCTCGCGGAATCGACTCTGCGCGGGTGGATTCTCGACCGCACGGGGAGCCTCGACCACGCGCTGGCGCTCTACCGGCGCGCGCCGAACGGGCAGATCGTGCGCGACTACCCGCTCGACACGGAGATGTCGCAGATCCTCGGCTCCGACCGCGGCGACGCCGGGCTTGAGCGCGCCCTCTTCGGCATCCAGAGCGGCGCGGCGCCCGAGGCGTGGGACATTTTGATGGGGCGCAACGTCATGCAGCAGGCGAACCTCGACGTGCGGCTCACCATCGACAACGAGCTTCAGAAGGAGGCCGTCGCGCAACTGCGCGGGCGGCACGGCGCGGCCGTCGTCCTCAACCCGCAGACGGGCGAGGTGCTCGCCATCTACAGCAACCCTTCGTACAGCCTCAAAGAAGTTCAGGACGAGGAGACCTGGATTCGTCTCAACGCGAACGACCGCGACCAGCCGCTTCTCAGCCGCGCCCTGCGCGAACGCTACATTCCCGGCTCGACCTTCAAGACCGCGGTCATGATCGCGGCCTTCAACAACGGGATGCAGAATGAGAAGTTCAACTGCACGGCCGCGGGCTTCCGCGCGGAGCAAGGGGCAAAGCTCATCCTCGACTCAGGCGGCACCGGCGAGGTGCACGGCAACATCGGCATCGACACCGCCATCGAGGTCTCCTGCAACCAGTACTTCGCGCAGATGGCTATCAAGCTCGGGCCGGAGAAGCTGGCCGAGGCGATCAAGCTGGTCGGCATGACTCCAACAGGTTCGGACGATGAAGCACGAACATCACGCAGACAGCCCCAGATTTGGAACACGGGCCTGCCGCCGGTCGCACGCGCATTAGCACCGGTAGAGGCCACCGTCGCGCTTTATCCGAATGAACGTCGTTATGATCTCGGCCTCATCGGCTTCGGGCAGGGATTAGCCGGACAGATGACGCCGTTCCAAATGGCTTTGGTCGCGTCGGCCATCGGCAACCTCGAAGGCAAGCTGATGAAGCCGAAGATCGAATACGACCGCCCACCCGAAGTCTTCGCGCAGGTGACGACGCCCGAGCACGCGGCCGAGATGCGCCGCATCATGGGGCTCGTCACCAGCGGCCCCTCGGGCACGGCGACGAGCGTCTTCCGCGACGTGCACGCGCAGGGCATCATCACCGGCGGCAAGACCGGCACGGCCGAGAAGCAGGTGCCGCTCTACGACTCGAAGACCGGTGAAGTGAAGAGGGTCAAAAAGTTCGAGTACGATCGCCGCGGCAACCCTATACGCGAGAAGTGGGAGGTCGTGCTCGACCCCGAGTTCCGCATCGACAGTTGGTTCCTCTGCCTCGCGCCGCTCGACCGCCCGCAGCTTGCCATCGCCGTCATCATCGAGGGCGGCGGCTACGGCGCGAGGGCCGCCGCG
>CAXTSK010000514.1:0-4155 GCA_964246655.1 uncultured Pyrinomonadaceae bacterium | reverse complement strand
ACTTCAACGCGATGACCGAGCGGCTGCGCGAGCTGATCGCGCGCGAGGCCGAGTCGCGCCAGTTCCAGTCGTTCCTGCGCATCTCGGCGATGATCTCGCACGATTTGAAGAACGCCATCGCGGGGTTGTCGATGCTCGTCTCGAACATGGAGAAGCAGTTCCACCGCGAGGAGTTCCGCGCCGACGCCATCGAGTCTTTGCGCGAGGCGACCGAGAAGCTCAAGCGCACGGTCGCGCGCCTGTCGGAGCCGGCGAAGTCTCTGAGCGGCGAGTACCGCATCGCCGCGCGGCCGACCGACCTCGTCCCCGTCATCCGCCGCGTGCTCGCCACCAACGCCGAGCCGACGCGCCCGCTCAACGACATCGAGGCGCGCCTGCCCGACAAGCTCGTCGCCACGGTCGAGCCCGAGCGGGTCGAGAACGTCGTCGAGAACCTCGTCATCAACGCGCTCGAAGCGATGGGCGCGAAGGGCGGGCGCCTGACGGTCGAAGCCGGGAAGCTCGACGGCGACTACGTCTTCTTCAGCGTCTCGGACACGGGCGTCGGGATGACCGAGCAGTTCATCAAGACGAAGCTCTACCGCCCCTTCTCCACGACGAAGAACAAGGGCATCGGCCTCGGGCTCTTCACCTGCCGCGAGGTCGTCGAGGCGCACGGCGGGCGCCTGGAGGTGGAGTCGAGTCCCGGCACTGGTACGCGCTTCCGCGTCGTGCTACCATCCCGCCTGTTCCAATCCGGCGAGAGGCGCGAGCGGCCGATGAAGGTGACGGCCGCGACCGAATAACGCGTCGGCCCTACTCGTCGGAGTTGCCCCTTCAGCTTTTCCAGAACAGTTAAGCCTCAGCCCGGGAGCCCCCTCGCGCCCAGGGCCGTGGCGTCGCCCTATATTCGGAAGCTCCCCTTGTGATGACCGAACAGGCGGAACATAAGACGACGGTGTTGGTCGTGGACGACGACCGTCTGCTGCGCCGGCAACTCCACTGGGCGCTCGTCGAGCGCCACCGCGTGCTCGAAGCCGAGACGCGCCCCGACGCCGTCGAACTCCTCCAGCGCGAGCGCGTCGATGTCGTCATCTGCGACCTGCACCTGCCGCCCGACCTCGACGGCATCGAAGAAGGACTCGCCGTCGTCGAGGCCGCGCGCAGCGAGCGCCCGGCAGTCCCCGTCGTCGTCATCACGGGGAGCGACAACAAGCAGGCCGCGCTCGAAGCCATCCGCCGCGGCGCCTACGGCTTCTTCGAGAAGCCTTTCGACGAGGAGGAGGTCTCGCACATCGTCACGCAGGCGGCGCGCGTCCGCTGCCTCGAAGGCGAAGTCTTAAAGCTCCGCTCGGAGCTGAAGATGCACCGCGGCTTCGGCCGCTTCGTCGGCACGAGCGCCGCGCTCGAACGCACGCTCAAGCAGGCGCGCTCCGTCGCCGACACCTCGGCGACGGTGCTCATCACCGGCGAGAACGGCACGGGCAAGGAAGTCCTGGCGCGCGCCATCCACGAGGAGAGCGGGCGGCGCGACCGCCCTTTCGTCGCGGTCTCCTGCGCCGCGCTCCCCGAGTCGCTCATCGAGTCGGAACTCTTCGGCCACGTCAAGGGCGCGTTCACCGACGCGAAGACCGACCGCGTCGGCCGCTTCGAGTTGGCGAATGGCGGCACGCTCTTCCTCGACGAGATCGGCGAGCTACAGCCTTCGGTGCAGGTGAAGCTTTTACGCGTGTTGCAGGAGCGGACGTTCGAGCGCGTGGGGAGCAACCGGCCCGTCGGCGTGGACATCCGCCTCATCGCCGCGACGAACCGCGACCTCGAACAGGAGGTCGCGGCGGCGCGCTTCCGCGAAGACCTCTTCTACCGCCTCAACGTCGTGCCGCTCCACATGCCCGCGCTCAAGGAGAGGCGTGAGGACGTGCCCATGCTCGCCGCGCACTTCGGCGCCAAGGCCGCCGAGAAGCACGACCGCCCGCCGGCCGATTTAGACCCAGTGCTCCTCGAAGCCTTGCAGGAGTACGACTGGCCGGGGAACGTCCGCGAGCTTGAGAACCTTGTGGAGCGGCTCGTCGTCCTGACGAAGGGCTCGCCGCTCGGCGTCGAGTTCCTGCCCGAGAAGATGCTGCTGCGCCGGCCCCGGCCGCACACCCCGCACAGGGCGGCGCGGCCGGCGACGAGACGACGCTCGAAGGCGCGACGCTGGCGCTCCGCCGCCGCATGGTCATCTCCGCGCTCCAAGCCGAGGGCGGCAACCGCGTCGCCGCCGCCCGCCGCCTCGGCATCAGCCGCTCCTACCTCCACCGCCTCATCAGCGAACTTTCAATTACCGGAGTCTGAAAGGCAGTAAGAGGGTTTTGGGTTTTGGGTGCTGGGGAAGAGAAGCTGCTCTTACCCAACACCTAACACCCGGCACCTAAAACCCTCTTACTGCCTACTGCTGTTCACACAAGCGCCCGCGTGGATGTCTACTCGTGTGTACATGCAAATCTTTTGTGAACCGGCGGCGGTGCGTTTTTGGCCGGAAATTCGCTTTTTCCGGTTCGGGCCGGGCTTGGCATCGACGTTGCAATAGGATCGTGCAGGTGAGAGGTTGAAACCTGGCATCCGCCGGAAGGGTAATGGACGTAGATGAGAGAAAACATCGCCGGAGCCATTTTGGTGAATGACGGGGAAGAAGATGATGACGAAGCCGAAGGTTCTCATAGTTGACGACGATGTCGCGATCACACAGCAGCTCTTCTGGACGCTGTGCGACGAGTTCGAGGTGATGACGGCCAACAACCTCTCGTCGGCCATCCGCCGCGCGACCATCTACGAGCCGGACGTTGCCATCCTCGACCTTCACCTGCCGCCGACCCTCGACGCGCCTGACACCGGGCTCCGTATCCTCGACTACGTGAAGAGCCACCTCCCCGCGTCGAAGGTTTTCGTCGCCAGCTCCGACCCCTCGGGCGAGATGCGGCGCGAGTGCGTCCGCCGCGGCGCCGACGGGTTCTTCGACAAGCCGCTCGACGTGGAGCGACTCGTCGCCACCGTCCGCCGCACCGCCGTCGCCCACCGACTGGCCGCGGCCTGAAGAGACGGGACACAGGTTTCACCCCGGCAGGCGGTTGACCACAGCCGCCGTTGGCAAAGCGAGGGCTTACTTCATACGCCCTGCCTCGCGAGTCTTAATGCTCTTTGAGTTTTAAAAGATTCGGCCCTCGCCTACCCCAAAATCGAGTGGCCGTGAAGGCGTCCGCGCGTGTAAGGCAACCCTTCTGCCTTGTGTGGTCGCCAAAGCCCCCGTGTCCAAACAAGACTCTCGCCCAGAGTCGCGGGGGCTTTTTTTACCCCGGGAAGTTAAGGCTTCCCGTCCCCCTCCTCATCGCACGAACAAAGAGGCGGAGCCTGAAGTGATTCAGGTTCCGCCTCTTTGTTTATTCGTCCGCCTGTTATTCAGTCCTTCACTTCGCGCGCGCCTCTCTGATCTTCTCGACGAAGGCGCGCGCCGCCTTCGTGATGGAGTCGAAGTCGCCGGTCTTGGCGCCGCCCGTCAGGCTGCCGCCCGCGCCCACGGCCACCGCGCCTGCCTTGATCCACTCGCCGACGTTCGAGAGGTCGACGCCGCCCGTCGGCATCAGAGGCGCCTGCGGCAGAGGCCCCTTGATGGCCTTGATGATGGAAGGGCCGAACGCCTCGCCGGGGAAGAGCTTGACGACAGCGGCGCCCAGCTCCATCGCTTCGATGACTTCGCGGACGGTCATCGCGCCGGGCATGACCGGGATTTGGTAGCGGTTGCACAAACGCACCGTCTCCGGATTGAGCGAGGGCGAGACGATGTAAGCGGCACCCGAGAGTATCGCAATCCGTGCCGTCTCGGGGTCGAGCACCGTGCCCGCGCCGAGTATCAATTCGGAAGGCTTGTAGCTGGCGGCCAACTCTTCGATGACGCGGTGCGCGCGCGGCACTGTGAAGGTCATCTCGATGGCGGGGCAGCCGCCCGCGAGCACCGCGTCCGCGACGCGACGCGCCTGCTCGCCCGACTCCGCCCGCACGACCGCGACGAGACCGGCCTCCGTGATGCGCCTCAGTATGTCCAATTTAGGAATCATCATTCGTCGCCCTTATCGCACGCCGAGCAGGATGTCGATGGTGAGCTGGTCGAGCCGCTCGTACTTCAACCCCTGCGCGGCG
>CAXTSK010000513.1:0-4160 GCA_964246655.1 uncultured Pyrinomonadaceae bacterium | reverse complement strand
GTCTTGCGGGTTCGGGCGCGCCGTCGGGGGGACGGTCTGCTGCTGCTGCGTGCCCGGCGGGCGGGTCGCGTCAGTCTGCGCGGGCGTCTGCGTCGAGGACTGCTGCACCGCGGCCGTCTCGACGACGAAGGGCTCGCCGACCTTCGTGAAGACCGGCTTGCCCTTGGCCGCGGGCTCGGACGTGCTCTCCGAGGGGCGCGCGGCCTCCTTCGTCGAGGCGGGCTGCGACTTGGCGCGCGCCTTCCGGCTCGCCGGAACATTCCCAAAAGCGGACACCACGTTCCCGAAAACGAGAAGGGCGCAGAGGAGCGTCGAGGGGACGAGGGCTTTTGCCCGCTTCCTTGTGTTGATAGACAGACTCTGTTTGACCATTTTCCCTACCTTAAAACTGTCCCGAAGGGGATGCGCGCCGTGCTTGCGCGCGAGAATAAAAAATTCCGAAGCGCGAACGTCGAAACGGGGTTGCAAACGGCAGGCCGCAGCGCCCTCAACACCACCCTTCGACGCCGCGTCCGAGCCTGTGCCTACTACGTCACCCGCCCGCACAGGGTTTCAAAAACATACATTTAAGGCATCCGGCGTGGACGTGCAGGGCCGATAAAAGTGACAGCCGTCGCCCGCGTGTGTGAGACGAAGCAGGGCGGCGGAGGGTTCGCTTGACAGTGGGCGCGTGGGGCCTTAGTCTTCATCCTTTATGAGTCAGCCCTGAAAACTGACAGTGTTCACCGGCGCACCGGACGCGCGAGAAGACTGTGTTCGTGCGCCCCGAAAACAGAGCGAGTGAGGAGGCTCACGTCACTATGGCAATCAAGGTTGGAATCAACGGCTTCGGGCGTATCGGCCGCAACGTCCTGCGCACCTGTCTCGGCGACGCGGAGATCGACTTCGTGGCCGTCAACGACATCACGGACACGAAGACGCTGGCGCACCTTTTGAAGTACGACTCCGTCCTCGGCAACCTCGAAGAGGATATCCAGGCGACCGAGAACGGCATCAGCGTCGCGGGCGACGAGTTCCGCGTCTTCTCCGAGAAGGACCCGGCGCTGATACCCTGGGACGAGGTCGGGGCCGAAGTCGTCATCGAATCGACGGGCCGCTTCACGAGCCGCGAGGACGCCGCCAAGCACCTGCGCGGCTCGGTCAAGAAGGTCATCATCAGCGCGCCGGCCAAGAACGAGGACATCACCATCGTGCTCGGCGTCAACGAGGACGCCTACGACCCCGCGGAGCACCACGTCATCTCGAACGCCTCCTGCACGACGAACTGCCTCGCGCCCGTCGCCAAGGTCATCCACCAGAACTTCGGCATCAAGTCGGCGCAGATGACGACGATCCACTCCTACACGAACGACCAGCAGTTGCTCGACCTGCCGCACAAGGACTTGAGGCGCGCGCGCGCCGCGGGGCTCTCGATGATCCCGACCTCGACCGGCGCGGCCAAGGCCGTCGCGCTCGTCCTGCCGGAGCTGAAGGGTAAGTTCGACGGCATCTCGGTGCGCGTCCCCACCCCGAACGTCTCGCTCGTGGACGTGGTGATGGAAGTCGAGAGGGAGGTCACGACCGAGGAGGTCAACGCGGCGCTCAAGAACGCCGCGAACGAGGAGCTGCGCGGCATCCTCGCCTTCTCGGAGGAGCCGCTCGTCTCGGTGGACTTCCGCAAGAACGACAACTCCTCCATCGTGGACGCCGACTACACGAAGGTCATCGGCGGCAACCTCGTCAAGATTCTCTCCTGGTACGACAACGAGTGGGGCTACTCCTGCCGCGTCCGCGACCTCGTCAAGTTCCTCGGGGAAAAAGGACTGTAGCTGGTAAATAGTAAATGGTGAATGGTAAATGGTAGGAGCCGCGCTCAGGTTTCTTACCATTTACTATTCACCATTCACCATTCACTTATGAGCAAGCTTTCCATCAAAGACCTCGACCTGAAGGGCAAGCGCGTTTTCGTGCGCGTGGACTTCAACGTGCCGGTCAAGGAGGGGCAGGTCGGCGACGACACGCGCGTGCGCGCGGCCGTGCCGACCATCGAGTACGCGACCGCGCAGGGCGCGCGCATCATCCTCGCCTCGCACCTTGGGCGGCCGAAGGGCGAGCGCGTCAAGAAGTATTCCTTGCGCCCCGTGGCCGAGCACCTGTCGGAAGTTTTGGGTAAGCCCGTCGCCTTCGCTGAAGACTGCGTCGGCGAGAAGGCCGAAAGCGCGGCCGCGGCGTTGAAGGACGGCGACGTGCTGCTGCTCGAAAATCTCCGCTTTCACGCGGAGGAGGAGAAGAACGACGACGGGTTCGCGGGTCAGTTGGCGAAGCTATGCGACGGGCTCTACGTGAACGACGCGTTCGGCGCGGCGCACCGCGCGCACGCCTCGACCGCGGGAATAACGAAGCACGTCGAGCGCGCGGCCGCCGGCCTTTTGATGGAGAAGGAGCTTGAGTACCTCGGGCGCGCTTTGAACAACCCGGAGCGGCCCTTCGTCGCCATCCTCGGCGGCGCGAAGGTGTCGGACAAGATTCCCGTCATCAACTCGCTCATCAGCCGCAAGGTGGACAAGATTCTCATCGGCGGCGCGATGGCCTACACCTTCTTCAAGGCCGAGGGCTTCAACACCGGCAAGTCTCTCGTCGAGGACGAAATGATGGGGACGGCGCGCGAAATCAAGAAGCGCGCCGAGGCCGAAGGCGTCAAGCTCATCCTTCCGACCGACCATCAGGTCGTGGACAGCTACGACCCGCTCAACAGCCGCAAGACCATCCCCGTCGAATTCACGAACCAGGGGCTCGTCGGCCTGGACATCGGCCGCGAGACGGTCGCGCTCTTCGCGCACGAACTCGAAGGCGCGAAGACCATCATCTGGAACGGCCCGATGGGCGTCTTCGAAGAGAAGGGCTTTGAAGAGGGAACCGTCGGCGTCGCGCGCGCCGTGGCCGACGCGGCCGAGAAGGGCGCGACGGTCATCGTCGGCGGCGGCGACTCGGTCTCCGCGATTCACCAGATCGGCGTCGCCGACAAGATCACGCACATCTCGACGGGCGGCGGCGCCACCCTCGAATTCTTAGCAGGCGACGAACTGCCCGGCGTGGCCGCTCTAAACGACAAGTAACGACAGAAGATTCCAATGATGCCTCAAGGCGTTGAGCACAGAAAGCCTGTCATCGCGGGCAACTGGAAGATGTATAAACTGATCGCCGAGTCGGTGCAGACGGCGGTCGAGTTGAAGCCTCTGGTGGCGAACGCGAACCACTGCGAGGTGGTCATCGCGCCGGTCTTCACGGCTTTGAAGACGGTGGCCGACCGGCTCGAAGGCTCGAACATACACGTCGCGGGGCAGGACTGCTCGACCGAGTCGAAGCAGGGGGCGCACACGGGCGAGGTCGCGGCCGACATGCTGAAGGACGCGGGCGCGTCGCACGTCATCGTCGGCCACTCCGAGCGGCGGCAGTTCTATCACGAGACCGACGACTTCGTGAACCGTAAGGCGCTGGCCGCGCTCAAGTCGGGGTTGAGGGTCATCGTCTGCGTCGGCGAGACGTTGGAGCAGCGCGACGGCGGGGCGGCCGAGAGCGTCGTGAAGGGGCAGGTCGAGGGCGGCCTGCGTGATTTGACAGCCTCCGACCTCGAACGTATCATTATCGCCTACGAACCGGTCTGGGCCATCGGGACGGGACGTACAGCGACGCCGGAGCAAGCGCAGGAGATGCACGCGTTTGTCCGGCGCGTTTTCGCGGGTAGGTTCTCGCAGGAAGCGGCCGCCGCGCTCCGCATCCTCTACGGCGGCTCGGTCAAACCCCGACAACATCGCGGGGCTGATGAAACAGCCGGACGTGGACGGCGCGCTCGTCGGCGGCGCGAGCCTGGAGCCCGAGTCGTTCGCAAAGATTGTTAATTACGACAGGTAAGTTGGAATCGAGGTCATAAAAGTTTTGCTCAGCTATCTTCTCTACGGACTCTTTCTTCTAGCCTGCATCGTGCTGGTCGTCTCGGTGCTCTTGCAGCCGGGCAAGGCCGACGCCGGCTCGCTCTTCACCAGCTCGATTTCGAGCACGGCCTTCGGCCCGCGCGGCACGCAGACCATCCTCGCCAAGATCACCATCGGCGCGGCGGCGACCTTCTTCATCGTGGCGATGCTGCTCGGCTTCGGCGTGGGCGGCGGCCAGCGCTCTTTGAT
>CAXTSK010000512.1:2845-4161 GCA_964246655.1 uncultured Pyrinomonadaceae bacterium | reverse complement strand
GAGCGGCCCGGTCACTGATATAGAAACGGGAACTCCGAAGAGTTCCCGTTTGTCTGATTTGCTTAGGATCTTGGTGGAGCCGAGGGGGATCGAACCCCTGACCTCTTGAATGCCATTCAAGCGCTCTCCCAGCTGAGCTACGGCCCCGTGTGTGCGCCGCGTGCGGCGCGACACGGAAAAATAAAATAGCAGCGCGTTGGGTAAAACGCAAACGAGGCGTCCGTCGCTGCGGACGCCTCGTTTTATCTGCGGCGGAGGGCGGCGGTGAGGGCGAGGGCGGCGCCCGCCGCGAGCAGGAGGAGGCCGACGGCGACGCGCGCCATGTTCGGTACTTCGCGGACGGCCGTGTCGGTGATGACGACCGCCGCGCTCGGCTCCACGAAGTAGGAGCGATAGGCGAGCACGCCGCCGGCGGCCGCGAGCACGATGCCGAAGATGACGAGGAAGGCCCTCACGCGCGCACTTCCCTCCCGCGGCTACCTGCCTTTGAAGTCGGGCTTGCGCTTTTCGAGAAACGCGCGGACGCCTTCGTCCTTGTCCTCGCTGGAGAAGGTGAGGGCGAAGAGGTCTATCTCGCGGCGCAGTCCCTCGTCGAGGTTGGCGCGGGCGGCCGTCTTGACCGCCTCCTTCGCCATGCGCAGCGCGACGGGGCTCTTCTCGGCGATGCGGTTGGCGAGTTCCAACGTCTTCGCTTCGAGGTCGGCTGCGGGGACGACGAGGTTGACGAGGCCGAGGTTGTAGGCGTGCTGCGCGTCGATCATGTCACCCGTCAAAATCAGCTCCATCGCCTTGCCCTCGCCGACGAGGCGCGTGAGGCGCTGCGTGCCGCCGCCGCCGGGAATGATGCCGAGGTTGATCTCGGGCTGGCCGAAGCGCGCCGTCTCACTCGCCACGCGGATGTCGCAGGAGAGGGCCAGCTCGCAGCCGCCGCCGAGGCAGAAGCCGTTGATCATCGCGATGACGGGCTTGGGGAAAGTGTCCACGGCGGTGAAGAGCGAGCGCGCCGTCATCACGTCGCGCTGCGAGACGGCGGTGCGCCCCTCGAACTCGCCGATGTCGGCGCCCGCGACGAAGGCTTTCTCGCCCGCGCCGGTGATGACGACGACGCGGACGCCCTCGTCCTCGCGCAGCTCTTCGAGCGCGGCTGCGCCCTCGGCGCGCGTCTGGATGTTGAGCGCGTTCAGCTTCTGCGGCCGGTTGATCGTGATGACGGCGACGCGCCCGCGCCGCTCGACTAAGAGAGTTTCGTATGATGCCATTGCTCACTCCGTTCGCGGGGGAACCACAAACCCAACAACGGCGACACACCGGGGCCC
>CAXTSK010000512.1:0-2835 GCA_964246655.1 uncultured Pyrinomonadaceae bacterium | reverse complement strand
ACCGTAAACCGTGACAAGAAGGAAGCAGACCCTCTTGTCACGGTTTACGGTTTACGGTTCACGCGTCTTATTGTTTATCGCCTTCCGGCGAAGGCGCCTGCTGCTCGTCGGCGACCCAGGAGACGAAGAGGCGGAGCCAGTTCTCGGTCGGCTCCACGATCTGCACGCCGACGCGGGCGGTGCCGTAGATGGCGGGCGCGGTGCGGACGACGCGGGCCGTGGCCTCGATGGGCGAGCCGTCGGGGCGGTGGGCGCGCAGGTAGAGCTGGTCGCCGCGCGCGACGCGCTGGTTGAGGTGGAAGAGCGCGCCCAGCGTCGAGATGTCGTCCGTCTCGGTCGGCTCGCTCCACGCGGCCCCGTCCTCAGCGCGCCCCGACACCACGATGGGCAGCCGCAGCGCCATGCGCAGCGCGAATCGTCTCTCTTCGTTCGGTGGCCTGGTCATAATCAGTAAGCAGTAAGCAGTGAGCGGTGAACAGTTTTTAAAGACAAAGCCCGAGCGGCATTATTTCTTTCAACTGCTCACTGCTCACCGCTCACTGCTCACTCCATTTGTAGAATCCCTCACCCGACTTCTTCCCGAGCTTGCCCTCGGCGACCATGCGCCGGAGGATGTCGGGGGGGCGGAAGCGCTCCGAGCCGAGTTTGGCGTGCAGGTACTCGGCGATGTGGAGGCGCACGTCGAGGCCGACCAGATCTGTCAGACGGAGCGGCCCCATGGGGTGATTGTAACCGAGTTCCATCGCCGTATCTATATCTTTCGCTCCGGCCACACCCTCCTCGACCATCCGCATCGCTTCGAGCCCGAGCGCCACGCCGAGGCGCGAGGAGGCGAAGCCCGGCACGTCCCTGACGACGATGGGCTCCTTCTTCATCCGGACGGCCACGGCGCGGACGGCCTCGACCGTTTCGGGTGAAGTCTCACGCCCGACGACGATCTCGACGAGGCGCATGATGTGGACGGGGTTGAAGAAGTGGAGGCCGACGACGAGGTCGGGGCGGCGCGCGCCTTCGGCGATCTCTGAAATCGAGAGCGAGGAGGTGTTGGTGGCGAAGATGAAATTGTTCGGGTTGAGACGTTCGACCGCGCGGAGCGTCTCCCGTTTGAGGTCGAGACGCTCGGGGACGGCTTCGACGAAGAGGTCGCTGTCGGCAGTCTCTTCAAGTCGCGTCGTCGTGCGGAGGTTTGAGAGGGCTCGGGCGCGCTCTTCGTCCGTCACCTTGCCGCGCTCGACGCCCTTCGCGAGGTTGGACTCGATTGAGCGCAGCCCCTTCTCGACAAGAGACTCTTCGAGGTCGCGCAGCACGACTTCAAAACCCGCGGCGGCGGCGGCCTGCGCGATGCCGTGCCCCATCGTGCCCGCGCCGAGGACGGCGACGCGCCGCACGGCCGTCGTGGCGTGTGGCGTCGAATCTCTCTCCTCCTGCGGCGTGCTCAAAGGGTCTCGGCGTGGCCGGGCGGTCGGGGCTCCGGCGCTCTCGGTGCGGTCAAATTCGACTACTTACGGCGCGAAAAGTTATACTACACGCGCCGAGAAAAACGCTACCACCGACGCGCGCCGCACGGTAAGCGCGCTTACAGACGAAGACCGTATAATCAGAGACATGATGAAAGAGACACTGCACCGCGAAGTCGTCATCGTCGGCTCCGGGCCGGCCGGCCTGACCGCGGCCATCTACGCCGCGCGCGCAGAGCTGCGCCCGCTCGTCATCCACGGCCCGCAGCCCGGCGGCCAGCTCACCATCACGACCGAGGTCGAGAACTACCCCGGCTTCGCCGAAGGCATTCAAGGCCCCGAGCTGATGCAGCAGTTCGAGGAGCAGGCCAAGCGCTTCGGCACGGAATTCCTCGTCACCTACGTCAACAAGGTGGACTTGAGCCAGCGCCCCTTCACGCTCTGGACGGAAGAGGGACACGAGATTAAGGCGGAGACTTTGATCGTCGCCTCGGGCGCCTCGGCCAAGTGGCTCGGCATCCCGGGCGAGGCCCCGGCGCCCGAAGGCTTGGGCGGCCTGGGCGTGAGCGCGTGCGCGACGTGCGACGGCTTCTTCTTCAAGGGCAAGCCCATCGTCGTCGTCGGCGGCGGCGACACCGCGATGGAGGAGGCGACGTTCCTGACGCGCTACGCCTCGCGCGTGACGGTCGTCCACCGGCGCGACTCTTTGCGCGCGTCGAAGATCATGCAGGACAAGGCGCGGGGGAACCCGAAGATCGACTTCATCTGGAACGCCGACGTGAAGGAGATTCTGGGCACGCCGGAGACGGGCGTGACGGGCATCAAGATTGAGGACAACAAGACGGGCGAGGAGTCGGAGTTCGCGTGCGAGGGCGTCTTCATCGCCATCGGCCACAAGCCGAACACGGACGTGTTCAAGGACTGGCTCGACATGGACGCGGTCGGCTACATCAAGACGGCGGGCGTCTCGATGGCGACGAACATCCCCGGCGTCTTCGCCTGCGGCGACGCGCAGGACTCCATCTACCGGCAGGCCGTCACGGCCGCCGGCACCGGCTGCATGGCCGCCATCGACGCCGAGAGGTTTTTGGACTCGCTGCCCGTCGCGACGGCCACCGGCGAGGAGGTCACACGAGAGGGCGAGGTCGTCTCGGCCGACCACGAGCAGATCACGATGCCCGGCGGCGAGGTCGTCTCCAACCACCCCGACGGCCAGCCGCCCGCCGACACTTCTCAACCCGAAGTCGTCTACGCGCGTCCCTCCACCGAACTCCCTTCATAACGTTACGGTCAAAAGGGAAGGGGCTTCAGGGGTTAGCCTGAAGCCCCTAAGAGTTTTTACAACGACGCCGCGCCGTCCGTTTATCACTTAGGCAGG
>CAXTSK010000511.1:0-4161 GCA_964246655.1 uncultured Pyrinomonadaceae bacterium | reverse complement strand
CAGCGCACGGGCGGCGTAAACGTCCTTGCGCATCGCCAGCAGCTGGCGGTGCGAGGCGAGCGCGCGCGCGACCGCCTCGTCCGCCGTCACGCCGCCCGCCGGGTCGAAGTAGAGTTTCACGGTCGCCTCGTCCGCGCGCGGGCGCCGGTCGTCGCCCGGCACGTCCGTCGCCGTCTGCGCCGCGACGGAAACACTTGACGAAAGGACAAGTGCGAGCACCGTCGCCTTCAAATAAATTCTCTTCCCTCTCATCTCTCCACCACTTCCTCTTACAAAACCGGCATGGCCGCGCGCGTCTCCTTCTTCAGCGCCCTCTCCCTCAACCAGAAGAAGATGACCGGCGTGACGACGAGGACGTGCAGCAGGCTCGACACCATGCCGCCGAGCACGGGCGTCGCCAGGGGCTTCATCACCTCGGAGCCCGCGCTCGTTGACCACATGATCGGCAGTAGGCCCGCGACCACCGTCGAGACCGTCATCACCTTCGGCCGCAGCCGGAGGAGTGCGCCCTCGGTCACGGCCTCCTTCAGAGACTCACGCGTCAGCCGCCCCAGCTCTTGCCGCTTGCGCTCGACCGCTTCTTCTAAATAGATGACCATCACGACGCCCGTCTGCACCGCCGTCCCGAAGAGCGCGATGAAGCCGACCCAGACCGCGACCGAGAAGTTGAAGCCCGTCGCCCAGAGCAGGTAGACGCCGCCCGTCAGCGCGAACGGCACGGCCAACAGAACGTGCGCCGCCTCGACCGCCGACCCGTAGGTCATGTAGAGCAGCCCGAAGATGATGACGAGCACGACGGGGATGACTATCAACAAACGGTCGCGCGCGCGCTGCTGGTTCTCGTACTGCCCGCTCCACTGCACGTAGTAGCCCGCGGGCATCTGCACCCGCCGCGTGATGACCTGCTTCGCCTCGTCCACGAAGCCGCCCACGTCGCGGCCGCGGACGTTCAAGAGCACGGTGCCGCGCAGCAACCCGTTCTCGCTCGAAATCATCGTCGGCCCTTCGACCGTCGTGATCGTCGCGAGCTGTCCCAAAGGCACGGGCACGCCCGTGGGCGAGGTGACGGGCAGTTGCGCGATGGCCGCGGGGCTCTCGCGGAACTCGGGCGCGTAACGGACGCGGATAGGGAAGCGCCGCCGCCCTTCGATGGTCACGGAAAGATTCGTCTCGCCGATGCCGCGCTCGACGGCGTCCTGTATCAGCCCCACGTCGATGCCGTAGCGCGCGGCGGCCGTGCGGTTGACCTTGATGTCAACGTAGGGCGTGCCGCCGATCTGCTCGGGGTACACGTCCGTCCCGCCCGGCACGGTGCGCAGCACGTCGGCGACCTGCCGCGAAAGCTCTTCGAGCGTCTTCAAGTCGTGGCCGAAAATCTTCACGCCGACCTGCGAGCGGATGCCGGTCGAGAGCATGTCGATGCGGTTGATGATCGGCTGCGTCCAGATGTTCGTCACGCCCGGCATCCGCAAGGCCGCGTCCAACTCCGAGATGATGCGCTCGCGCGTCATCCCCTCGCGCCACTGCTCCTGCGGCTTGAGGTGGACGATGGTCTCGGTCATGTTCACGGGCGAAGGGTCGGTCGAAGTCTCGGCGCGTCCGGCCTTGCCGACCGCCCATTCAACTTCCGGGTGCGCGCGCAGAATCTCGTCCTGCCGGCTCGTAATGCGCAGCGCCTCGTCGATGGAGATGGCCGGGTCTGTGACCGGCATGAACATCAGGTCGCCCTCGTTCAAGGGCGGCATGAACTCCTTCCCGATGCCCGTGGCGAGGAAGACCGCGCCCGCGAAGAGCACGGCCGCGAGCACTACCGTGACGACCCGGTGGTTCAGAGCCCAACCGAGCACCGGCCGGTAGAGCGCGCCGAGGAAGCGCATGACGGGGTTCGACTGCTCCGAGTGGAACTTGCCGCCGAGCAGGATGGTGCAGAGGACGGGGACGAGCGTGACGGCGATGAGCGTCGCGCCGACCATCGCGAACGTCTTCGTGAAGGCGAGCGGGTGGAAGAGTTTTCCCTCCTGCCCCGTCAGCGCGAAGACGGGCACGAAGGCGAGGACGATGATCGCCATTGAGAAGAAGACCGGACGGCCGACGAGCCGCGTCGAGTCGAGCACCGCGTCCCACACGGCCGCGCGGTCTTTCGGGTCTACACGGCGCTTCTCGATGAAGCGGAACGCGTTCTCCGTGACGACTATCCCCGCGTCCACCAACACGCCGATGGCGATGGCGATGCCGGAGAGTGACATTAGGTTCGAGCTGATGCCCATGTACTTCATGAAGAGGAAGCTGACGAGCACCGCGAGCGGCAGCGGGAGGGTCACGATGAGAATCGAGCGGAAGTGCGCGAGGAAGATGATGTGCGCGAGCGTGACGAGAATCAGCTCCTCGATGAGCGCGCGCTTCAGCGTGCCGGTCGCGCGCCCGATGAGCTGCGTGCGGTCGTAGAAGGGCTTGATCTCGACGCCCTCGGGCAAGCCCGGCTTCAGCTCTTCGAGCCGCCGCTTCACGCCTTCGATGACTTCGAGCGTGTTGACGCCATAGCGCGCGACGACCACGCCGCCCACGGCCTCCCTGCCGTTCTTGTCGAGCGCGCCCGTGCGGAAGGCGTTGCCGAGCTTCACGGTCGCCACGTTCTTCACGTAGACGGGCGTACCGTTCTGCGCACCGACGACGACGTTCTCCACGTCGGCCGTCGATTCAATCAAACCGATGCCGCGCACAACCGCCCACTGCCCCGCCTGCTCGACGACGTTCCCGCCGACGTTCGTGTTAGAGCGCTCGACCGCCTCGACCACCGTCGAGAGCGGCAGGCCGTACGCGCGGAGTTTGTTCGGGTCAACGTCCACCTGGTACTGCTGCACGTAGCCGCCGACCGACGCGACCTCGGCCACGCCCGGCACGGAGTTCAGTTGGTAACGCACGAACCAGTCCTGCAAAGTCCGCAGGTCGCGCGCCGACAGACGTTCGCTCTCGACCGTATACCAGAAGATTTGCCCGACGCCGGTCGCGTCCGGCCCGAGCGTCGGCGTGACGCCCCGCGGCAGTTGCGCCGCGACGAGGTTCAGGCGTTCGAGCACGCGCGTCCGCGCCCAGTAGAGTTCGACCGAGTCCTCGAAGATGACGTTGATCATCGAGAAGCTGAACGCCGACGACGCGCGCACGACCCGCACGCCCGGGAGCCCTTGCAGGTTGGTGACGAGCGGGTACGTGACCTGATCCTCGACCTCCTGCGGCGAGCGCCCCGGCCAGTCCGTGAAGACGATGACCTGGTTGTCGGACAAGTCCGGTATCGCGTCAATCGGCGTCGCCAAAAGCGCCCAGTAACCCCACCCCGCCAGCCCCAGATACAGGGCGATGACGAGCGCGCGGTTGCGCATCGCGAACTCGATGAGTTTCGAAATCATGTTCGGAACGATGAAGCATGAACGATGAACGATGAACTGTAAGACATCTGGTTTTTAGTTCAGCGTTCAGCGTTCATGCTTCATCCTTATCACTGTGCCGTCACCGGGAACGAGCCCTTGCCCGTGCCGGCGGGGCCTTCGTAGGCGGTTTGCGCCTGCCACTCGCCGGCCATCTGTATGTTGACTACGGCGCGATAGACGCCGGGCGTCGGGGTCATCGTCAGCGTGGCCGCGTCGTTCATCGCCGCCATCGCGCCCATCGCCGGCATGTAGAAGTTGAGCGAGGCCGAGCCCACGTCAACCGGCTTGCCTGAGGCGTCCCTGAAGGTGACCGTCAGTTCCTGCTCGCCGTGGCGGAGCACGCCGTCGGAGTTGGCGAGCGTGACCGTCAACGCGCCGACCTTGCCGCTCTTAATCTCCCTGCCGCCCGCCCCGCCGCCGCAGGCCGCGAGCAGCGCGAGCGTGACGACAATCGTGATTAGCTTTTTCACCTTAACGATCCTCCGTTATCAGAGCTTTGTTAACCACAGAGACACAGAGACCTATGCTCACAGGCGGATGGTCGTGCCCTAACGTCTTCGTCTGTCTTCGGGGAATGAGAAGAGGCCGCGCGCCGTCACGCACGTAGACGCGGCTCAAGCTTGCGCAAGATTCTTGCGTGCTCGTCGCGGGTCGCGTGCGGACACACTGCGGCCTTGTGAAATATCTAAATCAGGAATGAGGCGTGGCGTATGTATGCGGGCGGTGAGTGCGTGGG
>CAXTSK010000510.1:0-4162 GCA_964246655.1 uncultured Pyrinomonadaceae bacterium | reverse complement strand
CTTCGGCGTAGCCGAGTATCTGACAGAGGCTCCGGTTGACCTGAAGCCAGCGCCCCTCGGTCGAGACCAGGGCCATGCCGATGGCCGCGTAGTCGAAGGCCGAGCGGAAGCGCTCCTCGCTCTCCTGCAACGCGGCGACGTGGCGCTCGACCGTCTCGATGTTCTTGAGGTAGGTCTGGTAGGTCAGGTAGACGATGGCGATCATCGGCACGGCGACGACGAAGGCGGTGAAGCCCGCGACATCGACGAGCTTGACGATGACGCCCGCGGCCGTCGCGCCGACGAAGTAGGTGATGGAAGTCCAGAGGTAGTAGTTGCGCCAGGTCTCCCAGAGCCCACGCCCCGTCTTGAGGGCCATGCCCGCGGCGACGAGCGAGGAGTTGATCGCGTACTGCGTCACACCCATCACGCAGACGCCCGTCACGAAGACCTGCGTCGCGCCCGTCCTGAGTCCCTCGACGGGGCCGAAGCAGAGCCGCAGCACCCAGACCGTCGCGAAGGTCGAGAGCGCGGTGACGGCCATGTTCGCGAGGAAGGTCTGCGGGCGGCGCGACAGGCGCAGCGTCGAGCTGAAGCCGTCGAGCGCCGCGAGCAGGACGGCCGCCTCGCCGCCGCAGAGCAGCACGGCGAGCAGCACGAACGTGTCGGAGACGGAGACGTGCGAGCTGAGGCGCGGAATCTTGACTGTGATGCGCGAGCCGACGAGGAGCGAGAGGATGCAGAGCAGCAGGAAATAGAAGTCGAGCTGCGCGGCCGGCAGACGCCGGAGCGCGCAAGCCAGCGCCGCGCCCCCCGCGACGATCAGAAGGTGGAAGTAAGTCTGCGTGTGGCGGTGCGGCCCCGGCGAGTCCATCGCGGCCCCCTCGTCCCGGAAAGGGCTCCCGGGCGACAGGGTGAGGCGGTTTTTTTTTGAGGCCGCGCGACGCTTGCGTGCGGGGGCAAGTCGCGCCGCGCGGCCCCGTTTCTCGAAACCTACCGCATGTAGGTGGTGTTGTCGCCTTCCATCTGCGCCGACTGCGCCGCGAGGTTCGCGTCGCCGAAGACGATGGAGTCGCCGTACAGGGTCGAGTCCGACAGCAGGATGCCGTCCGCGAACATGATCGAGTCGGCCAGCAGGTGACCGTCGGCCATGAGGTGTCCGTCGGCCATCAGGTGCCCGTCAGCCATCAGGTGCCCGTCGCCGAAGAGCATCCCGTCGCCGAACAGCCTCTCGCCGGAGCCGAGGGGTAGTCCGTCGCTCAGCAGGATGCCGTCGCCGAACGTGACGCTGCTCGTCCAGGCCGTGCTGTCGGCCAGCAGGTGACCGTCGGCCAGCAGCATCCCGTCGCTCAGGAGGATGCCCGTGCCGTAGACCTTCTGGTACTTCGAGGCCAGCTCGGCGCCCGTCGCGAAGCCGTAGTCGAGGACGATCCCCTGTGCCCACGGGAAGGTGTAACCGGCGATGGTCGTCTGCGGCGACCCGAATGAGCCCGTCAGCAGCGGCGCGCCGACCGGCGTCGAAGAGTTCAGGTCTGTGCGGACGAGCTTCGCTAAGCGGATGGCGCCCTCGACGTTCAACTGCCCCGCGCCCTGCTCCAAGGTGTTGAAGCCGGGGAGCGGCTGCGCCGTGTACATGAGGATCATCTTGACCATGTTCGGCGTCAGTTTCGGGTTGGCCTGAAGCATCAGCGCCGCGGTGCCGGCGACGAGCGGCGTCGCCATCGACGTGCCCGACAGGTACATCAGGCGCTTGTTGTCGTTATCGACGATCCCCGTATCAAGCTTCGGGTTCTGCCTGACGAGCGTGTTCAGGTTGTTGCCGTCGTCGGCCTCGGCGTAGATGAGTTTGTTGCCGGGCGCGGAGAGGTCGGGCTTGACGAGGTTGTCGAAGTGGCGCGCACCGGCCTCATCCAGCCACGAGCCGCGGGTCGGCCCGCGCGAGCTGTAGGTGGCGATGCCGTCGTCGCCACGCGTGTCGGTGCCGAAGGTGTTGGTCGCGCCCACGGTGATGGCCGAGGGCTCATCGCCCGGCGAGTGGATGGTGCCGTAGAGCTTCGCCCCCGACGCGTCCTTCCCGTTGTTGCCCGCGGCGGCGACGACCACGATCCCTGCGTCCACCAGCTTGCGCACGGCGTTGCACAGCGGGTCTACGCGGTACGAGTCGACGGCCGGCGCGCCCAGAGAGAGGTTGACGACGCGGATGTTGTACCTCGTCGCGTTCGTCGGGTTGGCAGAGCTGAGCGGCCTGTTCGGGTCGGCGGGGCTGAGAATCCAGTTGAGCGCGCTCAGCAGGTCGGAGACGCGGCCGCGGCCGTCCTTGTCGAGGACGCGCAGGTTGATGATGTCGGCGCCCCTGGCGATCCCCTCGTAGGTGCCGCCCGCGACCGTGCTCAGCCCGGCGGCCGAAGCGGCGACGTGCGTGCCGTGCCCGTAGAAGTCCTTGTCGGCCTTGCTCTCGGAGGTGAAGTCCTTCTTGAACTTGACGCGGCTGCCCGACAGGTCGAGCTTCGCGCCGAAAGCCTTGTGCGAAACGTCCACCCCGGAGTCCACGATGGCGATGCCGACGCCCGTGCCGTCTAGGGTCTGGCCGAGGAGCCCGGAGAGGAGCCCGGAGTTGCGCACCATCTCCGTCCCCGTGGTCGTCACGACGTGGCCCGTCGAGACGACGTTCTCGTCGTTGGAGACGTAGTTCACTTCTTCTAAGGAGGACAGCTCCTCGACGACCCCGAGCGGGAGGTCGAGCGCGAGCATGTCGAAGCTGTCCTGCTTCGCGCGGACGCGGACGCCCGCCCGGTTGAGCAGCGCGTTGAGTCGCTTCGACGGTTTACCTTTCAGTTGCAGGATGATCTCGGTCGTCTCGGCGGGCGCGGCCGCGTTCGACCCGCCCGAGCGGCGCAGGCGCTCGCGCAGTTTGTGTGAGACTTTCTCAAACGGTGAGTCGGCTTTGTGGTTCTTGCCGCTGGCGGCAGCGGCCGTCCCCACGCACATCTGCGCGAGCAGGGAGAAGATTGCCAGCAGTGTCGCGACCCGCGAGGGTATTCGGTGATTCATCGGGCTCTCCGAGAAACGAGGGTTTCAAACTGGTGCAGGCGGTAGGCTGAAAGTAGAGTACCGTCCGCACGTCTAGACTTTGGCAACGGCCGTGCCCGAGCACTTTCATCCTCAAACTCTGACTTTGCCGGGGTTTTCGCTTTGCACGTTTCCGAACGGTCAGGCGACTCGGTCAGGCTGAAGGCCCTTCGCCCGTCAGTTTGAGAGAGTTCGGTCTCGGGGTTGCATCCTGTTCGGCCTCTACTACGCGTTTGAAACGGTGAAGTAGGAACGCTGAACGCTGAACTGTAAGTCAACGGGTCTTCAGTTCAACGTTCCTACTTCATCGTTTCAAAAAAACATCTCCTCAAACCCTCAACCCGTGTGCTAGGATGAATTTGGGTGTTCTGTGCCCGCGCGGGCTCTCCCCGAACACTTGCCGCCGACTCACGCCACGTCAGCCGTCTGAACAGAGCTTTAAGAAGGTAGCCGTCAGATTGCTCTCCCCGTGCGCGTCATGCTGACCGAAGAGTGACCCGCCGCGCAAAGTCGCTTCAGACCTAAACGGCTTTTTGCTTATCAATTTAAAGAGAGCGCCACGGCCTCCTTCTGGCACCGTATTTGACTCCTAACGGCGGCAGCCGCGTCGCCCCGCCCGGCCGCAGACGAAGCCACCCTCTCTAAGAACAGACGGGAATCCCTCTTTACGGACATGACCATAGAGATCAACGAAGGGCAGCGTTTCCCACAGCAGTTCGTCAACGTGGTTGTCGCCGTGGGCGGCGTCGCGCTGCTCGCGGCCGCCTTCTGGCTGCCGTACGGGCAGCTCGGCTTCCCCGTCGTACTGCTGGCGCTTTTGGCCGTGCAAGTCTCGGCGCGCTACGACGCGCGCCCGGCGGGCGGCTGGCACTTCCCCTACGCCGAAGGGTTCGTCTTCCTCTCGGTGCTGCTCTTCGAGGGCGAGGTCGCCGTCTACATGGCGGCGCTCGTCGCGTTCTGCTGCGCGCTCGCGGAGTGGCGCGGGTGGTGGGCGGTCGGCTTCCGCGTGGCTTCGGCCGCGGTCGCGGCCACGCTCGCCGTCTGGACGCTCAGGCTGGCGGCGGGGCCTCTGGACGTGCTGACGCAAAGCTGGCCCGCGCCCGCCACGCTCCTG
>CAXTSK010000509.1:3938-4177 GCA_964246655.1 uncultured Pyrinomonadaceae bacterium | reverse complement strand
GGCGCATGTTGCGGTCATACACGTCCGCGAAACGGTCGTAGAAGGGGGCTTTCGGCGGCCTCCCCGCCGGGTCGGAAGTCTCGCGCATGTCCAGAAAAATCGGGGCCGGACATTCAAAAAAATGAATCTTTTTCTAACCGCCCGGCAAAAACACCGGAAAACTCACAAAGTCGTCGGGGGCACGACGGTTGCCTCAGCGGTTTCGCATCGGCAGCGGGGCATCCCTTTGGCCCTTCCCT
>CAXTSK010000509.1:0-3893 GCA_964246655.1 uncultured Pyrinomonadaceae bacterium | reverse complement strand
TAACACGTAATTCATTCGTCGGGTTCGGGGCGGCGTCGTCCGCCTCGGCCTCTTCTATATTCCCTCGAACGACTTGAATCATCGACCCACCGCGGCGGGACGCCGGACGCGAAAGGCGCCCGCCGCAAGATAACTTTGGAAACCCCCAGGAGGATTACCAGAATGAAGAGAGCGACGACATCCCTGTCCCTGCTCATCGCCCTGTTGTTCGCCTTCGCGCTATCCGCGGCGGCGCAGACGACCGGCACGATCTCCGGCACCGTGCAGGACGAGAAAGGGGGCGCCATCCCCGGCGCCACCGTCACCGCCCGCCACGTCGAGACGAACACGGCGCGCACGGCGCAGACCGACAGCGACGGCCGCTACCGGCTCGCCAACATGCCGGTCGGCCACTACGAGATTACGGTCGAGGCGGTGAACTTCGCCAAGTACGTCCAGACGGGCGTCGAGCTGCTGCTCAACCAGGACGCCGTCGTCACCGCTGAGATGAAGCCCGTCGGCGTCGAGGCCGTCGTCAACGTGACGGAGAACGCCTCGCTGCTC
This sequence comes from uncultured Pyrinomonadaceae bacterium, assembly GCA_964246655.1. Lineage (GTDB taxonomy): Bacteria > Acidobacteriota > Blastocatellia > Pyrinomonadales > Pyrinomonadaceae > QHXN01. The sequence continues at coordinate 3,350 of CAXTSK010000509.1, read as the reverse complement.
AACACGACGACCGCCGAAGTCGGCACCCGCTTCGACGAGCGCCGTCTGTCGGAGCTGCCGCTGGCGACGAACCGCAACGTCTACAACGTCGCGCTCTCGGCCGCGGGCGTCAGCCAGTTGCAGTCGAACCAGTCGCAGTTCACCAACGGCATCAACTACTCGGCCAACGGCGGCCGCCTGCGCTCGAACAACTTCCTCATCGACGGCCAGGACAACAACGACTTCGGCGTCGCCGGCGCGGCCATCGGCCTCAACAACCCCGACCTCATCCAGGAGGTGCGCCTCGTCACCAACCAGTTCTCGGCCGAGTTCGGACGCAACTCCAGCTCGGTCTTCAACGCCATCACCAAGTCGGGGACGAACGACTACCACGGCTCGGGCTTCTGGTTCCACAACGACAACGCGCTCAACGCCTGCAACAACCTGAACAAGGCCGCCGGCTTCTGCCGGCCTTCGGGTTCGACGCTGGCCGCCGGGCAGAGCTATAAGCGCCCGTTCCGCATTGAGAACCAGCTGGGCGGCACCGTCGGCGGCCCGCTCCACCTGCCGCGCTTCGGCGAGGGCGGCCGGGCTATCATCTCGGGTAAGGACCGCACCTTCTTCTTCTTCTCGCTCCAGCGGTGGTGGGACCGCCAGCTCGGCCAGGGCGTGAGCGTGGACGGCGTGCCGACCGCCGCGGGGCGCGCCCTGCTCGAACAGCAGGCCGGTACCCGCCCGCAGGTGCGCGCGCTCCTCGACTTCCTGCCCGTCGCGCAGACCCCGCTCGGGACGACCACCCCGTTCACCGTCAACGGCAACACCTTCAACGTGCCGCTCGGCCGCCTGACCGGCTCCAGCTCCTTCATCTTCGACGACTGGCAGACCTCGTTCCGCGTCGATCACCGCTTCAACAACAACCACACGTTCAACGCGCGCTACATCTACCAGGACGCCAACACGTCGGGGTCGGGCCAGTCCACGCCGCCGGGCTACGAGTCGTCGAACGTCTCGCGCAGCCAGGGCGTCAACCTCGTCCTGACGAGCGTGCTCAGGCCGACCATGGTCAACGAGGCGCGCGCCGCCTTCCTGCGCGCCGCCAGTGCCAGCGTCGCCTCCGACCTCCGCGCCGAGGCCATCCCGTCGATCCAGATCACGGGCCTCGGCCTCCAGGGGCTCAACGCGGGCGCAACGCGCACGGCCATCGGGCTGGCCGCGAACCTCCCGCAGAACTCGATCCGCAACACCTACCAGCTCCAGGACAACATCTCCTGGACGAAGGGTGACCACAGCCTGAAGTTCGGCGTTGACATCCGCCGCCAGCAGCTCCACCAGCTCTTCAAGCCGACCGCGCGCGGCCACCTCGTCTACTCGACCCTCGCCAACTTCGTTAACGACCTCGGCAACGTCCAGATCAACCTCGACCTGCCGGGCGTGGCGCGCGTCCTCCACCTCGACTGGCACGACTTCTACGGCTACGTGCAGGACGAGTGGAAGATTCGCCCGAACTTCACGCTGACCTACGGCCTGCGCTACGAGAACGCCGGCCAGCCCATCCAGGACCTCGTCGAGTTCAACGCGCCGGTGCTCGCCGCCGCCGGCAACAACCCGGTCTTCAAGGTGAGCCCCATCCCCGGGCGCGACCAGGACAACATCGAGCCGCGGCTCGGCTTCAACTGGAACCCGCGCACGCGCGAGAGCGGCCCGCTCGGCTGGCTGACGGGCGGCGACAAGCTGGTCGTGCGCGGCGGCTACGCGCGCACGCACGACTACGCCTACACCAACATCGCGCTCAACATCTGGAGCAGCTTCCCGTTCGTCGCGGCCTTCAACCTGACGAACGTCCAGGGCGCCTTCGTCAACCTCCGCACCCAGACCGTCGAGCCGCGCAACTTCACGCGCACGGTCGTCACCCCCGACTTCCAGTCGCCGACCTACGACTCGTTCAGTCTCGAACTGCAACGCGAGCTCTCGCGCGACCTCGTGCTCCGCGTCGGCTACGTCGGGTCGAAGGGGTCGGGCCTCTTCGAGAGCATCGACGGCAACCCGCGCCGCGTCGGCTGCACGCCGGCGGCGGCCCGCCCCTGGGAGTGCAACAGCGACCCGACGGTCGGCACCGTGCGGCTGCGCGCCAACTCCGGCAACTCGATCTACCACTCGATGCAGACGAGCCTGGAGAAGCGCCTCTCGCACGGCTTCAGTGGCGGCGCCCACTTCACGTGGAGCACCTTCATCGACACGATGTCGGAGATCTTCAACAACTCCTCGGCCGAGATCGCGCTGGCGCAGGAGCCCTACAACCGCGCGCTCGACCGCGGCCGCTCCTCCTACGACCGGCCGCTGCGGCTCTCGGGCAACATGGTCTACGAGTTGCCCTGGTTCCAGGATCAGCACGGGTTCGTCGGCCACGTCCTCGGCGGCTGGCAGTTCAACGGCTTCCTCACCTTCCAGAGCGGCGCGCCGTTCTCGCCGCTCAACGGCTCGGACCCGACGGGCGCGCTCGGCGGCCTCGCCTCCGCCATCGGCGTCGCGACGCGGCCGAACGTCTACACCAACCTCGACATTCAGCACATGAACATGGGAGAGCTTTACGCCGCCGACCAGGCGTTGCGGGCGCTGGCCACCGCGCAGGCGACGGCCGCCTTCAACGCCGCGGGCGGCACGGCGTCGGCGCCGGTCGGCCCGCTGGCCGGTACCTTTAGCAACACGCTCTTCTCTGTCACGCAGGCGTCCGTCACCCAGAACACGAACGGCACGCGCAACCTCGTCATTAACTTCAACGGCCTGCCCTCGGGCCGCGCCGGCAACGCGGGCCGCAACATCCTGCGCGCCGACGGCATCGGCAACATCGACTTCGGCATCCTGAAGTCGACCCGCATCGGCGAGAACCAGCGGCTTCAGTTGCGCGCTGACTTCTTCAACTTTACCAACACGCGCAACTTCGGCACGCCCAACTCGGCGGTCAACGCCGGCTCGAACTTCCTCAACCAGTGGGCGACGAACGGCGGCAACCGCCGCGTGGTCGTCGGCCTTCGCTACGTCTTTTAGCGGCCTGCCCGCCCGCGCGGGCGCCACAACCAAACAGCGGGCCGGGGGAAGGAGTTCCCCCGGCCCTTTCCCTTCACCGACCGCGGTGAGATACTGCGACCACACCCGAAGACAGGAGGACGGCCCGTGAAAAAGTTCATCCTGCTATCACTACTGCTGCTGCTGTCGGCGCCGTTGGCGCCGGGCCCGCGCGCCCCCGGGGCGGCGCCGCGCCCGGCGGGCGGCCCCCCCCGGAAGCGCGCATCGAGGCGGCGCTCGATGCCGGCAGCCGTCTGCATCCGCAATACCGCGCGGAGTTCGACCAGGGGTTCTCGGTCGGCTGGCAT
>CAXTSK010000508.1:0-4179 GCA_964246655.1 uncultured Pyrinomonadaceae bacterium | reverse complement strand
GCGTCATGCATTTTCTCGAAACCTACCTCGCCAGCACCTTCTACATGGTGCTGCCGTTCGGCATCGTGGCATCGCCCGGCTCGGCCGTGCTGTTCACCGGCAAGCTGATGCTGCTGCTGATGGTGTATATCCGCGAAGACGCCGTCGTGGTCCGCCAGCCGATCTACGGCCTGCTGCTCGGCAACATGCTGCTGATCGCGCTCGCCGTTCTCATGCGCCAGCACGATCTGCATGCCTTCGCGCCGACGCGCCCCGCGCGCGAAGAGCTACGCTCGGCTGCCATGCGCCTCTCGAACGCGGGCGCGTGGCAGGCCGACCTCGAAGTCATCTCGAAGGAGCTGAAGGAAGTGCCCTGGGTGCGCGACGCCGTCGTCACGCGCGTACTTCCCGACGGCCTGCGCGTGCGCGTCACGGAGCGCGAGCCGCGCATCATCGCGCGCACGGGCGCGGGCAAACTCGTCTGGGTTGACGACGAGGCCGTGCAGCTCGGCGCGGCCACGCCGGGCGACGAAGACTTCTTCGTCCGCGGGCTCGAAGAGGGAAGCGGCGAGCAGGCGCGGCGCGACAACCGCACGCGCCTGGAGGCGGCGCTGGCCTTGAAGGCCGACTGGGACAAGTCCGGCCTCTCGAAGCGCGTGAGCGAGATCGACCTCTCCAATCTCGAAGACTTGCGCGTCTACCTCGCGGGCGACGACGCAGGGATACGGGTCGTGCTCGGCGGGCAGGATTACGTCGAGCGTTTCCGCAACGCGCTCGGCAAGCTCGACGAGAAGGGGCGCGTGCAGAACGGCCAGTGCGTCACCTACATCAACATGACGACCGGCCGCAACGCGATCTTCGGCCGCGACCGTTGCCCCACCGGGTTCGGCGCCACGCCGTCAGACGACGTGGGGCCGCAGGATTCTTCGAGCGCCGAACCGGCCCAACGCGATGAGTCGCACACGCCCGCGCGCGCGCAGTCGCCGAAGACCGGGGCGAGTGTGAAACGACAGGACGCGGCCCGCCCCTCGGCGGCGGCCGTCCGCCCCCGACACCGACACCCGGGTCCAGTTGGTGCCGGCCGAGGCGGGCCGGGAGCATTGACGAGTGACTTCAGCGACGAGAGTTAAGACTTTGATTTCGCGCCGGACTAACGAGAGCCCCCAGTCTGCGAAGGAGCGAAACCCGGATGGCTAAGAACCTGACCCACACGGTCGGACTCGACGTAGGCACCAGCCGCGTGACCTGCATCATCGGCGAGCCCGGCGACGGCGGCCTCATCGACATCGTCGGCATCGGCGAGTCGGAGGCGCGCGGCCTGCGCAAGGGCGTCGTCGTAGACCCCGAGGCCGCCGTCGAGTCGATCACGCGCGCCGTCGAGGAGGCCGAGCGCATGAGCGGGCTCGAAGCCGAAGAGGTCGCCATCAACCTCTCGGGCTCGCACATCATGAGCTTCAACGGGCAGGCCATCGTCGCCGTCTCGGGCCGCGAGCGCGACCCCATCTACGAGTCGGGCCACGGAAAACGCAACGGCCACGCCCCCGTCATCGTCGCGGGCCGCGACCGCGAGATCACGCAGGACGACGTGCGCCGCGCTATCGAATCGGCTTCGGCCCAACAACTCCCCGCCGGCCGAGAGATCGTTGACCGCCTGCCGCAGGAGTTCATCGTTGACGATCAGGACGGCATCAACGACCCCGTCGGCATGATCGGCGCCCGTCTGGCCGTGAAGGTTCACATCGTGACGAGCCCCGTCACCGCGCGCCAGAACGTCATCAACTCCGTCAACCGCGCGGGCCTCGTCGTCGGCGAGATGGTGCTCGAACAACTCGCCGCCGCCGAGGCGACTTTGACCGACGACGACAAGGAGTTCGGCGCGGCGCTCGTGGACATCGGCGCCGAGACGACCGGGCTCATCATCTACCAGCGCGGCGCGGTGCAGCACACGGCGGTCTTCGCCCTCGGCGGCTCGCACTTCACGAACGACATCGCCTTCGGCCTGCGCACGCCGATTCCGGAGGCCGAGAAGATCAAGCGCAACGTCGGCTGCGCGTCGGCACTGAGCCTTTCCGAGTCGGAGCGCAGCGAGCTGGTTGACGTGCCCTCGGTCGGCGGGCGGCCGCCGCGCCCCCGGGCAAGCACGGCGTCCGCCCCCCAGCCGGCGTAGGTCAGCTGGTCGCCGGGCCCGCGGGCGGCGGGCGCCCGCCGCGCCAACTGTCAAGACAGATTCTTTGCGACATCCTTCAGCCGCGCGCCGAAGAAGTTCTGTCGCACGTCGCCGACGAGATACGCGAGGCCGGCTGGGAGGGTCAACTTTCGAGCGGCGTCGTCCTGACCGGCGGCGGCGCGCTCCTGAACGGCATGGTCGAGATCGCCGAGCAGGTCTTCGACGCGCCGGTGCGTTTGGGATACCCCGAGCGCGACCGCTTCGGCGGACTCGTCGAAGACGTGCAGAGTCCCGCGTGGGCGGCCGCGTCGGGGCTGTGTCTGATACGCCAGCGGGCGAAATCAGCGGAAATGCGGGCGTCGCTCGCGCGGGCGCAGGCGAGCGGCGGACTCGGCGCGCTCGTCTCGAAATTTCGTAACCGTTTTGGTGGTATTTTCTGAGTAGATGTTGTATGCTGCCGCGCCAGCCGGCACAAGATGTAGCCCTCAATATCTTGTTGACGGCGGCGCGCACAGCCCAAGATAACCGCACGACACCTTCGGGGCGGCGATAAGCTTCGGAAGGAGAGAGGAAATTGCAGAATATGACACCGGAAGGCCGTCCGGCGAGCGGGATCAACATTTTCATCGATGACGACCCTCCCATCACGGGCGCGCGCATTAAGGTCATCGGCGTCGGCGGCGGCGGCGGTAACGCCGTCAACCGCATGATAGAGGCCGGCATCGAGGGCATCGAGTTCCTGGTCGCCAACACAGACCTCCAGGCTCTCAAGCGCTCCCGCGCGCCAATCAAGATTCAACTGGGCGGCAAGCTCACGAAGGGACTCGGCGCGGGAGCAAATCCAGACATCGGCCGCAACGCCGCGTTAGAAGACACCGAGAAGATCATCGAAGCCCTCGAAGGCGCGGACATGGTCTTCGTCACGACGGGCCTCGGCGGCGGCACGGGCACGGGCGCGGCGCCGATCATCGCGTCGCTCGCCACGGAGCTGAACGCCCTGACGGTTGCCGTCGTCACCAAGCCCTTCCACTTCGAGGGCAAGCGGCGCATGGCGCAGGGCGACCAGGGCTTGAGGGAACTGCGCGAGTGCGTGGACACGGTCATCACCATCCCGAACGAACGCCTGCTCCACACGGCCGACCCGACGATGTCTTTGCAGGACGCCTTCAAGATGGCCGACGACGTGCTCAGGCAGGCCGTGCAGGGCATTAGCGACCTCATCACCGTGCCCGGCCTCATCAACCTCGACTTCGCCGACGTGAAGGCGATCATGGCGGGGATGGGGTTGGCGCTGATGGGCGCGGGGCGTGCCAGCGGGCCGAACCGCGCGGTCGAGGCGACGCAGCAGGCCATCTCCTCGCCGCTCCTCGAAGAGGCGACCATCCAGGGCGCGAAGGGCGTGCTCATCAACATCACGGGCGGCAACGACCTCACGCTCTACGAGGTCAACGAGGCCAGCTCCATTATCCGCGAGTCGGCCGACGACGACGCCAACATCATCTTCGGCGCGGTGATTGACGAATCCCTACACGACGAGATGAAGATCACCGTCATCGCCACCGGCTTCGACAAGGACATGTCGGACACCGGCACCACGACGCACACGACTGTCTCCGCCCCGGCGCCGCGCTACGCCTCGGCCTCGCCCGACCTTTCGGCGCGCAGTGTCGCGCCCACGCGCTCCGACGACCTCGACGTGCCGACCTTCATTCGCAAGAAGGCGGACTGAAGGTTCAGTTCAAAGTTTCGAGTTCAAGGTTCAAAGTCCCGCGTCGGACTTTGAACCTTGAACTTTTTTAGTCGGCGGTTTGAAGTTTGGACTTGCAACCTTGAACTTTGAACTCCTCTCATGTATTGTGTCGCGCAAACCCTGACAGGATTGAAATCAACCACGGGTAAAGACCGTTTCTCGTCTGTCTACTTCAGACCGCAGAATGTTGTGGGGCGCCGACCGGGCAGGCCGAGTCCTTCCGTGTCTCGTCTTCTGTTCGATCCTGTCGCCGTGGGGCGGCAAGGGCGGCCCCGTTTCATGC
>CAXTSK010000507.1:0-4180 GCA_964246655.1 uncultured Pyrinomonadaceae bacterium | reverse complement strand
GCCCCCCCCCCGGCTCCATCCGCACGAGCGTCGGGACCGTGCCGCGCGCGCGGTCAGCGAAGAGGAGTTTCAAAGCGACGCCCGCGTCGTCGGTCGGACGCCAGCGCCCCTCGCCCGAGCGCACGACGAGGAAGCCGGGCTCGACGCCCGCGCCGGACTCGCCGTCGCTTTTATCTTCCGAGATGAGCGTGAGCAGGCGCGCGCGCACGCCCGCGGGCGGCTCCGCCTCGGGCGTGGCGAGACATAAGTCCCGCGCCACGGCCTCGAACTCGCGCAGCTCCGCCTCGCACGCCGCGCAGCCCGCGGCCAGGTGCTCCTCGAACTCGCGCGCCTCGTCCCCTTCGAGCGCGCCCAGCGCGTAGAGCGCGGCCCGCCCGGCCGCCTCTTCGTCTACGGTCGTGTGGCTCATAGCATCCCTTCCCATGCCGGTTTGAGCATCTCGCGCAAACGCATCATGCCGAGGCGCGTGCGCGTCTTGACTGTACCGAGCGGGAGATTTCGCGCGGCGGCGATCTCGCTGTGACTCATCCCGCCGTAGTAAGCCAGCTCGATCACGTCGCGCTGCTCGGGCGCGAGCGAGTCCAAAGCCGTCCTGACGACCGCGCCCACCTCACCCGCCAGCACGCACTCCTCGACCGAGTCGCCGCGCGCGGCGCGCGAAGCCTCTTCGAGCGGGACGTTCAACTGGTGCTCCTGCCTGCCCCGCCGCAGTCGGTCGATGGCGCGGCTGCGCGCGATGGTCGTCAGCCAGGCCAGGGGCTTCCCGCGCTCGGCGCTGTAGCTCTTGGCCTGCCGCCAGACCTGTGTGTACACGTCCAGCAGCACCTCCTCGGCCGACGAAGGGTCGGAGAGGATGCGCAGCAGGAGTCCGTAGACCGTCCGGTTGGTCGCGTCGTACAGCGAGGCGAGCGCCTGGTTGTCCCCTTCGGCGACGCCCCGGATCAACTCGGCCTGCAACGACTCTGCGTCGGTCGGCGGCCGCGTTGGGGGTGATGACACTTTTGGCACCCCTCCCCTCAAAAGATTACGTTATCTTTACCACCCGCGGATTCATTTGGGAAGCGAAGGGATTGATTCATTGTACATTTGTCCATTAAATCATCGAGCCGACGGCTGGATGAATCAATCCCTTCACTGTTTCAGTTGGAAATTGGAGGGCACGAACTCCAGCGCGACGAGGGCGCCGTCGGTCTTGGCGCGCGCGTCCGCCGCGGGGCGGTAGGTGACGACGGAGGGCGTCTCGGTCTTGCGCGCGCCGCAGGTGAGCTGGCTGTCGGCCTCCTGGTTGAAGTTGACGAGGTGCAGGCCGCCGAAGCCCGCGGCCGTCAGCCGCAACGTGCGGTCGCCCGCCTTGAGTACAAAGACCAGACCCTTCGGGCCGCACTCGATACGCGTGAGCACGGCCTGCAAGCGCGTCTCGCCGGCCTGCGGCTTACGCAGCGCGTCGCTGACCGCCTGCGCCATCGCCTCGGCCACCTTCTCGTCGTCAGACTTGCGCGGCTTCGAGTCGTCGTCGGCCTCCTTCTTCTCGGCCTCGTCGCGCACGACGAGTTTCGGCTCGCCCCGCTCGTACTCCTCCCGCGCCGCCTTGTACTTCTTCAACTGCTCCTCGTAGCTGTTGATCGACGCGAGCACGGACTGCGCCGTCGCGCGCAAGGAAGGGTCGTTGGCGTCGCGCGCGAGCAGCTCGGCCGTCCGGCGCGCCTCCTCGAACTTCTCCTGGCGCAGGTAGAGCTGCGCGAGCACGAGCGCGTAGTGCTGGTTGCCGGGCGCGAGCGCGATGGCCTGCCGGATGAGCTGCACGCCCTCGGCGGGGTTGCCGCCGTTGACGAGCGTGACCCACGCGAGCAGTTGATAGCTCTCGGGGAAGTCGGGGCGCAGGGAGATGGCCTTGCGCAGCGCCGCCTGCATCGCAGCCGCGCGGTCGGCCGGGTAGCCGGTCGGCATGTAGCCGTTCTCGCCGATCCCGACGCGGCTGAGCGCGTAGGCGTAGTAGTAGTGCGCGAGGTAGTTGTTCGCGCCCGCGGCCGCGGCCTCGCGCAGGTGAACGATGGCCTCCGCCTCGCGCTTCTGCCTGAGCCGCACCATGCCGAGCGAGGTGCGCGCCATCACGTTCGCCGGGTCGAGTTCGAGCGCGTGCTGAAGCCGCACGGCCGCGTCGTCGGGGCGGTTGATGTGGAGCAGAAGGTCGCCGAGGTACGCCTCGGCCTCGGCGTCCGTGAGCGGCGCGGAGGTCATCTGCGACTCGAATTCGAGCTTGCGCTCGAAGGTGATGAGCCTGCCCTGGAAGGAGTACGCCTGGACGTACTTCTGCAACTCCTTCTCCATCCCGGCCGTGTCCGTCTGGAAGGCGCGCTTGAACGCCTCGTCGGTCGGCGCGCCCTTCTTCGTCAGTGCGAGGAACTCGCCCATCTGCGGCAGGCGCTTCCCCTCGTTGCCGAGGATGAGGTAGTGCATCAGCGCCCACGACTCCGCGTAGAAGAGGCTCCGCACGTCGTGCTTGTTGCGCTCAAGCGAGTAGTGCGTGACGGCGAAGAGCTGCGCGAGCGGGATGAGCCTCTGCTCGCGCAACAGGCGGAGGTGGTAATCGACGAGGCGGCCGAGGTAGACCTTGCGGTCGTCCTCGATGGCGAAAGTGCTGTAGTACTCGGCCAGCCCCTCGTTGAACCACGGCGGCGCCTGGCCCGGCCCGAGGGAGTTGTTGACGAGCAGGTGCGTGTACTCGTGGTAGATGGTGCCGTAGGGATTCTCCACGCCGCTCGAACGCTCGGGCGTGAGCGTGATGTAGTTCACGTCGTCGCCCGGCTGGAAGTAGCCCGCGACCTCGACCGTCTTGCCGTCGGCCACGGGCTTGAAGGGCTTGTAGGCCGAGTCGCTCTTGAAGACGACGACCGTCGTCGGCACCGGCGTGTTGAAGTTGACCTTGAGCAGCTTCGTGAACACGTCGCGGAACTGCTCCAGGCGCGTCGCGACCTGCCTGATCTCCTTCTCCGAGGCGTTGCCGACGAGGAAGAAGTTCTGCGAACGGACGCTCGTCCAAGTGTCCTTGGCGGCCGCGGCCTGTGCCGCGAGCAGCACGACGAGCGCGGCGACCGCGGCGCGCGCTACGAGGGAACGTGTGTGGTGAGTCTTCATTGTTCTGCTTCGGGGGCTTGATGTCGTGGCGCTACCGGCGCTCCGACAGTTTGAACGTCCTGACGACGGGCGCGCTGTAGCCGTTGGCGCCGCGGTTCTCAATCGTCACGCGCACCGCGCCGGCGCGGAAGTCTGCGGGCGCGCGGACGATGAGGGCGTTCGACGAGAAGACCGCGAAGTCTTTGCGTTCGAGCGTGACGGGCTCGCGCCCCTCCTGCTCCATCCGGCCGACTTCAAGAAGGGCCGCCCCGACAGCGAGAGCCCCCGGCCAACCCGGCCGGAGGCTCTCCACTTACTCGACGGCGTCGCGCCGAACGCGCGTCTTACTCGCCGCGCTTACTTCACGCGTCGCAGCAGCGCCCACCCTGCGGGCAGCGCCGCGGCCGCGAGCGCGACCTTCAACACGTCGCCCGGCAGGAACGGCGCGACGCCGAGCCGGAACGCCTCCGCGCCCCCCTTGAACATCAGCGCGAGCCACGCCCAGCCGCACGCGAGGATGACGAGAGAGCCCAGCGCCATCGCCGCCGCGGCCGTCACAAAACGCCTATCCCAGCCGCGCTCGGCCAGAGAGCCCGTGACGTAAGCCGCCGCCGGGAAGGCGAGCAGGTACCCGGCCGTCGCGCCGGAGAAATGGCCGACGCCGCCCGCGCCCCCGCGGAAGAACGGCAGCCCCGCCGCGCCTTCCAAAAGGTACGCGAGCATCGCCAGCGCGCCCAGACGCGGCCCCAGCAGCGCCCCCGTCAAAAGCACCGCGAACGTCTGCCCCGTCAGAGGCACGGGCGTGAAGGGAAGAGGCACCACGACCTGCGCCGCCGCCGCCGTCAGCAGGCTGAAGCCCAGGACCAAAAGCGCCGAGCGCGTCCAGTCCAACGGTGCGGCGAGCGCGCCGACCAACGTCTCCGCTTTAGCGTAACCGCTCACGATTCAGCCCTCCTCAGTCAGCCCTTTTAGCGAACCTTGTCGCGCGGCGCCGCGCTCGACCCCCGCCCCCCCGCGGTTTGCGCCCCCCCGTCCAGAGGGCCGGCCCGGCCTCCATACCCGGCCC
>CAXTSK010000506.1:0-4196 GCA_964246655.1 uncultured Pyrinomonadaceae bacterium | reverse complement strand
CGCCGCGCACGCCGCCCTCTGTGCGCCGCGCCTACACCGACGACGACGACGTGCAGGACGTGCAGGAGGATAATCAGAGATGAAGACCCGACGACTCTCGTCCTTAACCGGCGCACTGCTCGCCGCCGTCCTCTTCGCCCTTCCGGTTGCGACGCGCGCGCAGGACACTGACCGCACAGACCCTTCGATGACGAACACGCCGCCGCCGACCTACGTCATCCGCGGCGCGCACGTCGTCACCGTCTCGGGCGCCGACCTCGACAACGCGACGGTCGTCATCTCGGGCGGCCGCATCAGCGCCGTCGGCGCGAACGTCACGGCGCCTTCCGACGCGCAGACGATTGACGCGAGCGGCCTCTGGGTCTACCCCGGCATGATCGACGCGGGGACGAACATGGGACTGACGGAGGTGGCTTCGGGCGCGCCCGGCACCATCGACACGGCGGAGCTTGGCGACATGAACCCGAACGTTGCCGCCGTCTGGGCCATCAACCCTTCGAGCTCGCACATCGCCGTCACGCGCGTCGAGGGCGTGACGAGCGTGCTCTCGCTGCCCTCGGGCGGGACGATCTCGGGGCAGGCGGCCTTCATCAACCTCGCGGGCTCAAGCCCGCGCGAGATGGCCGTCGCGCCGCAGGCCGCGCTCGTCATAGACTTCCCGCGCGTCGGCGGAGGCGGCGGGGGCTTCGCGGCCTTCCAGCTCGCGCAGCAGGGCATCACGCAGGACGCGCTCACAGCGCGCGACCACCGCGTCGAAGAGATGCGCCGCATGTTCCGCGACGCCGAAGCCTACGGCCGCGCGCAGGACGCCTACGCCAAAGACCCGAAGTCAGTCCCGCGCCCGGCGAGTGATTTGAAGCTCGCGGCGCTCGTCCCTTACGCGCGCGGCGAGCGGCCCACCATCTTCCGCGCCGAGCGCGAGCGCGACATTCGCAACGTCGTCCGCTTCGCCGAAGAGCTGAAGCTCAAGCCGGTCATCATCGGCGGCAGCGAGTCGGGGAAGGTCGCGCAGTTCCTCAAAGAGAAGAACGTGCCCGTCATCCTCGACAGCGTCTTGAATCTGCCGCTGCGCGAGGACGACCCGTACGACTCGCTCTACGAGAACGCCGCGAAGTTGCAGGCGGCCGGGGTGCGTTTCTGCATCTCGACGGGCGACTCGGGCGCGCACGTCCGCGACCTGCCCTTCCACGCGGGCATGGCCGCGTCCTACGGCTTGCCGAAGATCGAAGCGCTCAAGGCCGTCACGCTCTACCCGGCGCAGATACTCGGCGTCGCAGACCGCGTCGGCTCCGTCGAGCAGGGCAAGATTGCCAACCTCGTCGTCACCGACGGCGACATCCTCGAAGCGCGCACGCACGTCCGCCACCTCTTCATCGCCGGCCGCCAGATACCGCTCGTCAGCCGCCACACGATGCTCTACGACCAGTTCAAGGACAGGAAGTGAGCGGTGAGCAGTAAGCAGTAAGCAGTTTGAATGAAGTAGATGGGGCTCGTATCGTTGAGATACGAGCCCTTTTAACTGCTCGCTGCTCACTGCTTACCGCTCACTGTTTTACAACCCCCTCGCAAGCGAATCGCAACCAAAGGCCCACCCGCTTCCGCGTATCGTTTTACCGAACAATAAGAATCACTGCTCGACAACCCGACACGTGTCTGTAAAGTGCCTCGCCGTAGAATTCACGCCGTCGTCTTAAGGTCGCAGTGAAAATCACAGTCCGGCTACTTGGAGGAGATAATTTGATCATGAAGACTTCCAGAACACTACGCACCTTCGTGGGGACTTGCGCGCTCGCACTCGTCTTCGCGCCCGCCGCGCTCGCGCAGGACGCGCAGACGAGCACGAACAGGAGCACGGCCACAGTCGCCTCGGGTCAGAAGACGAAGCTCCGCGGCGCCGTCGTCAGCAGTACCGACAGCTCCTTCGTCGTGCAGGACGACGTGAGCGGCGCGCAGACGACCGTCGTCGTCAACGACCGCACGAGCATCAAGACGAAGGGCGGCTTCTTCGGCGGCGGGACGAAGTACACGGCGTCTAACATCAAGCGCGGCCTGCACGTCGAAGTCGAGGGGCGCGGCGATGGCACGAACCTCGTCGCCGAAAAAGTTCGCTTCACGGACACTGACCTGCGCACGGCGCGCACGCTCGAAGCCAACATCGTGCCCGTCGAGGGCCGCATCGGTACGGCCGAGACGCGCGTCGGCGAGGTCGAGCAGAACGCGCAACGCATGTCGGGCCAGTTGGATGAACTCGCGGCCGTCTCGAACGCCGCGGCCGGTGGCGCTGTCGCCGCGCAGGAGCGCGCTGACCAGGCCGTCCAGGGCGTCGAGGTCGCCAACGAGCGCATCAACAACATCGACGACTACACGCCCGAGCAGTCCATCAAGATCAACTTCAAGGCGCGCAGCGCCGTGCTGACGCCCGAGGCCAAGGCTTCGCTCGATCAGGTCGCCGAGTACGCGAAGAACGCGAAGGGCTACCTCATCGAGGTGACGGGCTACGCCTACGAGTCGCGCAGCGCGAACGTCAACCGCCAGTTGAGCGAGCAGCGCGCCGAGTCGGTCGTGCGCTACCTTGTCGAGAACCACAACGTGCCGCTGCGCCGCATCCTGACGCCGTTCGGCTACGGCGCGAAGAACGCGCTCAACGAGAACAAGACCCGCGACGAACGCGCCGAGAACCGCCGCGCCGAAATCCGCGTCCTCGTCAACCGCGGCCTCAACGGCACGCCCGGCGACGGCACCAAGATTTCCGCCGCCACGCGGCCTGAATAGAAGTCGGCAGTAAACAGGCAAAAGTGAAGGAGGACGAGAGCCACACGGCTTCTCGTCCTCCTTCACTTTTGCCTTCAGTTAGCTATGGCCGCAGATCGCCGCCGTCTACTTGCCTGTCGCCTTCTTTAAAGACGGGCGACCCAAGGCGCTCGCCTAACCCGGCACGACCAGCTTCGAAGGGGGCAGCATGGCGGGCTTGCCGCGGTGCTGCCAGCAGCGGCCGGGGCCGCGCACGCGCCGCTGGCAGGGCGTCCCCTTCTTCGTCCGCGCGCCGCAGATGTAGACGACCTCTTCGGGCTCGGTCGGACGCTCGTTCGCCGTCCCGTCCGGGCCGTAAGCGGGCTGAGGCTGTGCCTTCGGAGACGCGGGCGGAAGCGGCGCGACCGTCTGCGCGCCGCGCTCGATAACGAGCGGCGGGGGCGTCGGCCTCAGCAGGCGCCCGAGCAGAAACCCCGGCAGGAAGAGCGCCGACGCCAGCAGCAGCGCACGCTTCAGACCAGTCCGGCGAAAGCGCGGCGCGCACGCGTGGCAGAAGTGCCGGTTCGTCCACACGCGCCGACGCGGGCGTTGCACGGGCTCGCCGCACTCGCAGCAGAAGTTAGGCTTGTACAAGGCTTTCGTATCTCCCCGGACGCTTGAGGACGCCTCGTCGGCGGCGCCGTGTTTGGAGACACTCTGCGGGGCTTGGCGGAGAACCCGTGAGTCTTCGTTCAACCCTTCGGCGGACGGCGCGGATTATACGCCCGCCCCCCTCAGCCGTGAAGTGATTTTCACTAAAGCGCTGACCACAGAGACACAGAGGCTCAGCTCAAGCAATTTCAAATTCTTAAAGCTGTGCCTCTGTGTCTCTGTGATTAATGCTTATCGCAATGTCGCCCTATCGTTTCACACGCAAACGTGCGTTGCACGCGTGGCACGCGCGTGGTATATTGTCGCGTGCCGTTTGGCACGGTGCGAGCGATGAGTCTCAAACTCTACTGCAACCGCTACGGACACTTTAAGGACGCTCTCGTCTGCTCGGTGAACTGCGCCTTCCGCACGCGCTGCAACGACTTCGCACTCTTCTACGACGGGCACCGCGCGGAGGTGGACGCGCTCGTCTCGGACTACTACGATGCGCGCCGCGGGCAGAGCGAGCCCCGCGCGGCGACGGACTCAACCCTTGTGCACATCCAGCCGGTCGCACGACCCGAGGAGATGCGCAAGCTGATACGCCTGGAGGTTTTAAGAGAGATGGCCGAATCCTTTTACATCTGGATCGACAAGGAAGACCGCGCCGAGCTGTTGGAGACGGCCGACGTTATACGCCGCGCCGAACGCGGCCAGAAGGCGAAAGGTATCTACCGCGTCTCGCATGAGATGGAGCTGCGCTACCAACTCGTCCCGCGCAAGCGCATCGAGAAGGCCAAGCGCGTCGCCGAGGC
>CAXTSK010000505.1:0-4197 GCA_964246655.1 uncultured Pyrinomonadaceae bacterium | reverse complement strand
GCCCTCACGCGAGAGCTTGCCGCCCTGCCACGCGAGGGGGCTCTCCCCCTCCCCGCCCACACTTAACACCCCTTATTCGTAACGCAGGGCGACCATCGGGTCAACGCGGGCCGCCCTGCGCGCCGGGATGTAGCAGGCGAGCAGCGCGACCACGGTCAACAGTAGTGAGATGCCGGCGAACATCGCCGGGTCTGTCCAGTTCAGTCCGAAAAGCCAACTGGCGAGCAGGCGCGTCAGCGCGACGGTCGCCGCGATGCCGAGCACAGTCCCGATCACCACCGGCACCATTCCCTGCTTGATGACGAGCCAGAGAATGTCGTGCGACTTCGCGCCGAGAGCCATGTGGATGCCGATCTCGTGCGTCCGCTGCGTGACGTTGTAGCTCATCACGCCGTAGAGGCCGAAGGAGGCCAGCGCGAGCGCGAGCGCGGCGAAGCCGCCGAGCAGGATTGAGTAGACGCGCTGCCCGGCGACGGTCGAGGCGACGACCTCGTCAACCGGCTGGATGCTGGCAATCGGCTGGGTCGGCTCCAGCTCGCGCACCGCGCCGCGCAGCAGCCCGGCGAGCGGCGCCGTGTCGCCCTTGGCGCGCACGACCAGGCTCATCGTGGTCGCGCCCGCCTGCGACAGCGCGAAGTACATCTCCGGCCTCGCCTCGGACGCGAGCCCCGCCTGCTTCACGTCGCCGACCACGCCGACAATCGTCGCCCAAGGGTTCCCCTGCCCGAGCTGTATGCGCTGGCCGACGGCGTCCTCTTTCTGCCAGAAGCGCCGCACAAATGCCTCGTTGACGACCACGGCGAACGGCGACTCCCTCCGGTCTTCGGCCGAGAGGTTACGCCCCCGCACGAGCGGGATGCGCATGGCGCGGAAGTAGTCGGGGCTTGCGATGTTGACAGCCGCGTTCGGCCCCTCGCCGGGCGCGGGGGCCGGGCGCCCTTCGATGGTGAAGTTGCGCGACATGCTCCCGCCGCCCAGTGGCAGGTTGAGTATGACGCCCGCCGCCTCGACGCCCGGCATGGTGCGCGTGCGCTCGATGAGCTGTTCGAAGAAGGCGGCCTGCTGCGGCGGCTGCGCGTAGCGCGTCGCCGGCAGCAAGATCCTCATCGTCAGTGCGTTGGAGGCGTCGAAGCCCGGGTTGACGTAGCGCAGTTGCAGGAAGCTCTTGATGAGGAGCCCGGCGCCGATGAGCAGCATCAGCGCGAGCGCCACCTCAGAGACGACCAACAGCCCGCGCACGCGGCTGGCGCGCGTGCTGCCCGCCCCGCCGCGGCCCCCCTCCTTGAGCATCTCGTGGAGGTCGGGCTTCGAAGCGCGCAGCGCCGGCAGCAGGCCGAAGACGGCGCCCGTTATGAGCGAGATGGCGAAGGCGAAGAGCAGGACGCGGCTGTCAGTCTGCACTTCGTCGAGCCGCGGGATGGGGATACGTCCGTTCAGCTTGGGGAGGACGCCTTCGACGAACCAGACCGCCACCAGCAGCCCCGTCCCGCCGCCGAGCAGCGAGAGCACGATGCTCTCGGTCAACAACTGCCGGATGAGGCGCGGGCGGCTCGCGCCGAGCGCCGCACGCAGCGCCAGCTCTCTCTGCCGCGCCGTGTTGCGCGCCAGCAGGAGGTTGGCGATGTTGGCGCACGCGATCAGCAGCACGAGCCCGACGACGCCCAGGAGAATCCAGAGCGTCGGGCGCACCGAACCGACCACCTGCTCGCGCAGCGGCACGAGGTTCACGCCGTGCCCCTTGTTCGTCGCGGGCGATGCCTGCTCGATGCGCTGGGCGATGGTGTTCATCTCGGCCTGCGCCTGCGCCTGCGTGACACCGGGCTTGAGCCGCGCCACGACGTAGAGGTAGTGGTTGGCGCCGACGGGCGACTTGGCCTCGTCGAGCCCCAGCGGCACCCAGACCTCGTTCGGGCGGTGGAAGTCCGGGGGCATGACGCCGATGACCGTGTAGCTCTGCGAGTTGAGCAGCAGCGTCTTGCCGAGCGCGTCGGGGCGCCCGCCGAAGTGCCGCTCCCAGAGGGCATGGCTGATGACCGCCACCTTCTCGCCGCCCGGCTGATCCTCGGCCTCGGTGAAGAGGCGCCCGAGCACGGGTTGTCCCCCCATCACTTGTAGGAACTGCTGGCTGACGCTACGCCCGGGCAGCACTTCGGGCGTCTCGACGCCCGTCAGCGTGAACTCGTCTATGCTGTTGGCCGCGATGTTCTCGAAGGAGGTGGCCTGTTTGCGCCACTCGAAGAACTCGCCGGCCGTGACCTCGTTCTTCAGGCGGTTCTGCTGCGGGCGCTGCTCGAAGGCGATGACAATGCGGTCGGCGTCCGCGTAGGGCAGCGGCCGCATCAGGACGGTGTGGACGACCGAGAAGACGGCCGTGTTGGCGCCGATGCCGAGCGCGAGCGTGAGCACGGCGACGAGCGTGAAGCCGGGGTGCTTGCGCAGCAGTTGCAGGCCGTAGGCGATGTCCTGTCTGAGTGCCTCCATCACGCGACCTCCTTCACCGCCTCGGCCATGCGCGCGGCGCGCGCCGCCGGGGCGTTGGCGTTGAGCTGTTGCTCGACGACGCGGCCGTCGAACATGCTGATGTGGCGGTCGGCGAAGGCCGCGTACCGCGGGTCGTGCGTGATGAGGCAGATGGTGGTGCCGGAGGCGTGCAGGTCTTCGAGCAGGTGCATGACCGACTCGCCGTTCAGCGAGTCGAGGTTGCCCGTCGGCTCGTCGGCGAGCAGGATGGACGGCCGCCCGGCCACCGCCCGCGCCACGGCCACGCGCTGCTGCTGGCCGCCGGAGAGCTTCCCGGGCATGTGCCTGGCGCGGTTCGTCATGCCGACCTGCTCCAGCGCCTCCTCGACGCGCTGCTGGCGCTCGGCCTTCGGCAGGCCGCGGTAGAGCAGCGGCAGCTCGATGTTGCGGTACACGTCCCTGTCGCCGATGAGGTTGAAGCTCTGGAAGATGAAGCCGATCTGCGTGTTGCGCAGCTCCGCCCGCTCGTTCGCCGAGAGGCGCTCGACCGGCTCGCCGTTGAGGATGTAGGAGCCCTCGGTCGGCGAGTCGAGCAGGCCGATGATGGAGAGCAGCGTGGACTTGCCGCACCCCGAAGGCCCGGCCACCGAGACGTACTCGCCCTCGCGGATCTCGACGTTCACGTCGGCGAGCGCGTGCGTCTCCACCTCGTCGGTGAAGAAGATTTTCTTGACGTTTTGTAACCTGATGATCGGCTGTGACTGGGTCTCCATTCGAGTGTCTCTCCTTAATTCAGAATTCTCTCGGCGGCCGGCGCGGCCGCGGGACTTCAGCGCGCCAGCGGCGCCAACTCGTGCGCGAGTGCCGCGAGGAGGCTCGGCTGTGAGGCGTGCAGGAAGAAGTGGTCGCCGGGCAGCATGCGCAGCCGGAACGGGCCGCGCGTGTGCCCACGCCAGGCTTCGAGGTGTTCGCGGCTGACCTCGCCGTCGAGCAGGCCGCCGAAGACCGAGAAGGGCGCGTCGAGTGGCGGACCCTTCTCGTACTCGTAGGTCTGCACGACCTCGAAGTCGGCGCGCAGGACGGGCAGGAGGAGCTGCATCAGTTCGGGGTGTTCGAGCACCTCGCGCGGCGTGCCGTTCAGCTCGCGCACCTTCTCGATGAACTCGGGCTCGGGCAGGTCGTAGCTCGGCGGCTCGTCAGGCGGGAGGTGCGGGGCGCGGCGCCCCGAGATGAAGAGGTGCGCGGGCTCAAGCGCGTGGCGCGCGCGCAGCAGGCGCGCCAGCTCGAAGCTAACCATCGCGCCCATGCTGTGGCCGAAGAAGGCGAAGGGCACGTCGAGCAGCGGCGCGAGCGCCCCGGCGATCCCTTCGACCATCGTCGAGAGGCGCGTGTAAGGCTGCTCCTGCAAGCGGCCGCCGCGGCCGGGCAGTTGGACGGGGCAGACCTCGACGCGCGGCGGGAGCTGCCCCTGCCAGCCGCGGTAGACGTTAGCCCCCGAGCCCGCGTAGGGGAAACAGAAGAGTCGCAGAGCCGCGTGCGGGTCGGGCTTGCGGAACGCGAGCCAGCGCGTCTGCGCGGCGCTGCCGGTAACTGACATGTCGGTTCGACCGTCCTTTGGCCCGCGCGGGGCGAGGGACGCCCTTTCTGTAGAAGAGTGAGTCTGTAAAAAAGGGGGGAGAGACGGTAGGGGCTGCCGCGGCGGGCGCGGGGGGGGGGGGGGGCACACCCCCGCCCCGC
>CAXTSK010000504.1:0-4214 GCA_964246655.1 uncultured Pyrinomonadaceae bacterium | reverse complement strand
GGTCGGGCGCGGCCTTCCTCTGGTGGCGCGCGACGCACACGGGCACCGTCGTCAAGGTGGTGAAGACCGGCCCGCCGCCCCCGCCCGCAGTCCCGCCGATTCCCGAGATGCCGCAGATACCGGCCGACCTCGGCGAGCGCATCAAGGAGGCTTTGAAGGGGCACGGCATCCCGCTCCCGCTGGACGAGTCGGAGGCGGTCGTCTCGGGCGACGACACGACCATCACGCGCACCTTCGATCTCGGCTCCGACTCCTCGTTCACGGCGCATGTCGTCAGCGGGAACGTGACGGTCGTCGGTTCCGAGGACGCGGACGAGGCGGTCGTCAAAGTCATCAAGCATGGCGGGAGCGTCGGGCAGCGCGCCTCGACGCAGGTGCTCGCGGCCGAGTCCGACGAGGGCGTCATGCTGGTGAGTCCCGGCGCGGGCGGCCCCGTCAGCGTCTCCTACGAGATCACGGTGCCGCGGCGCGGCCTGCACAAGCTCGAACTCTCCGCGCAGAAGGGCGACATCAAGGTCAGCGAGTTCGACGGCGAGCTGAACTTGAACGTGACGAACGGCAACGTCTCGGTCGCGTCGGACGGCGCGGTGCACAGCCGGGTCGTCAACGGCCGGACGAGCGTCACGTACTCCGGCCGCCACGAGGAGGCGCAGGAGTTCACGGTGGTGAACGGCGATTTGGAAGTCTCCCTGCCCGGCGAGCCGGAGGTAGACCTGAAGGCCGCCTCCACGAACGGCCGCGTCGAGGTTGACGGCGCGATTCCCCTGAAGGCTGACAAGGGCGGGCGCAAGGTCGAGGCGGAACTCGGCAGCGGCGGCGCGCCGCTCAGCGTCAAGGTGGTCAACGGGAATATCAGGTTGAAGCAGTGAGCGGTGAGCAGTGAGCAGTGAGCAGTTAAAAGAAATAGCGCAGCGCTTGCTTTAACTCAACCACCGCTCACCGCTCACTGCTCACTTCATTAAGGAGAGCCGATGGCAATCGAAGTCATACAGTTTTTCGACCAGACGGGCCAACAGATCGTGGCGCGCGTGCCGCCGCAGGGGTCGGCCGACATCAAGATGGGCGCGCAGCTCATCGTGCAGGAGAACCAGTCGGCGGTCTTCTTCCGCGACGGCAAGGCGCTCGACACGTTCGGCCCCGGCCGCCACACGCTGACGACGATGAACGTACCGCTTTTGACGAAGGTGCTCTCTCTCCCCTTCGGCGGCACCTCGCCGTTCCAGGCGGCGGTCGTCTTCGTCGCGCGCCACACCTTCCAGGACATGAAGTGGGGCACGAAGGAGCCGATCCCGTTCCGCGACTCGGAGCTGTACATGGTGCGCCTGCGCGCCTTCGGGAAATATTCTTTCCGCGTCGCAGACCCGACGCTCTTCGTCGCCTCCATCGTCGGCACGCGGGGGTTGGTCTCGACGCAGACGCTCGGCGACTACCTGCGCGACATCGTCGTCTCGCGCTTGAATGATTTGCTCGGCGAGAACCTGAAGACGGTCTTCGACCTCCCGGCCGTCTACGACGAGCTGGCCGCGGGCGTGAAGGCGCGCGTCGCCGAGGACTTCAGCAAGCAGGGGCTTGAGCTGGTGGACATGCTCATCTCGGCCATCACGCCGCCCGAGGAGGTGCAGAAGAAGATCGACGAGCGCTCGTCGATGTCCGCGCTCGGCAACGACATGGGGCGTTACATGCAGTACAAGGCGGCCGAGTCGATGCCCGACGCGGCGAAGCAGCCGGGCGGCGCCGCGGGGACGGGCATGGGGCTCGGCATGGGCTTCGGCTACGGCCAGATGATGGCGAACGCCTTCGGCGGCGGTCAGGGTCAGCAGGGGCAAGGGCAGCAGGGCGGCGGGCAAGGCGGCGCGGCCGCGCAGATGGTGCCGTGCCCGAAGTGTCAGGCGCCCAATCCCGCGGGGGCGAAGTTCTGCCACAACTGCGGCGCGAACACGCAGGCGCAAGCGGCCGCGGGCGTCGAGTGTCCGAACTGCAAGGCGCAGGTGCCCGCGGGCGCGAAGTTCTGCAACAACTGCGGCCAGTCGGTCGAGCCGAAGGCTTGCAAGAACTGCAACAACCCCCTGCCGCCCGGCGCCAAGTTCTGCGGCAACTGCGGCACGGCCGCCTAAATGACTTGTGACTACTGCCAGAGCGTCGTCGAAGAGGGCGCGTCGAAGTGTTCGAACTGTGGGGCGGCCGCAGGCGCGCGCGAGGCGACCGACTTCCGCTTCTGCCCGCACTGCAAGCGGCGCCTGCTCGCTTTGGGCAGCCCCGCCTGCAACTACTGCGGCCGCGCGCTCCCCGAAGACTACGTCCGCGCCCGCGAAGCGCTCTGGCAGAAGGTGAGCAAGGCCACCACGCCGGAAGAACTCGAAGCGCTTCAGTACGACGGCGACGACGCCCTCAAGCGCGCCCTCAAAGCGCTCCTCGACCTCGAAGGGAAAAAGAAGTAGCCAGTAGGGAAGAGATAAAGGCAGCGCGGCTTTCATCATCAACCGATGAGGGCCGCGCTGCCTCTTTTCCTACTGACTTCTATCTACTTCCTTCTACTGTCTCTCCCGCGCGTCCTGCAAAATTTCTAACGCGCGTTCGAGGGCGCGGTCGCGGTGGTGGCGGAGGTCTTCGCGGGTGGGCTCGACGGTCACGTCGGGGCGCAGGCCCGCGCCTTCGAGGCGCGTCCCCGAGGCCGTGTGGTAGTCCATCTCGCTCACGTCGAGGACGCCGCCGTCGGGCAGCCGGTGGCGGCGACGGATGCCGAGGACGCAGCCGCAGGTCGCCTCGCCGATGACGGAGGCGCGGTTCGTCTCGCGCAAGGTGGCGGCGAAGACCTCGGCCGCGCTCGCCGTGCGCGCGCCCGTCAGGAGCACGACGGGGCGGCCGAAGCGCTCGAACGTGTCGGCCGACGAAAGCAGCGCCGCGCGCGTGTAGGGCTCAAGCCAGACGGCGCCCGTGCGGTCGGTGAAGCGCCCGAGGCTCAGGCCCGCGGGCAAAAGCGTCGAGGCGAGGTCGGCCATCGACTGCGTCTCGCCGCCGCCGTTGTCGCGCAGGTCGATGACGAGCGCGCGCGCGCCCCGCAACTCATCTTTCAGAGCGCGCGCGAACTGCGCCGCGACCTCGGGCGTGAAGATGTTGAAGCGCACGAGCCGCACGCCGTGCTCCTCCTCCTCCACGTCGAACGAGGGCAGGCGCACGCGCTGCTCGCGCCGTAAGGTGGTCTCGCGCTCCTTCTTCTCACCCGCGCGCGTGAAGGTGACGCGCACGGGCGAGTCGGGCGCGCCGTCGAAGAGGTGCGCGACGACGGTGAGGCGTGCGGACGAAGAGGCGGGGGCGCTCTGCTCGGCGAGCCTGCGCGCGACGAGCGATAGGACGGGCTCGCCGTCGAGCGCGACGACGGCGTCGCCCTCACGCACACCGGCGCGCCGCGCCTGCGAATCGCGCTCCACGTCCGTGACGACGACCTGCCCCGCCAACTCGCGCACGGCGACACCGGCCGAGACGTAGCGATGCACGCGCCAGTCCGTGCTCTCGCCCGGCGCGTAGACGCGCGTGTGCGGGTCGCGCAGAGAGCCGAGCATGCGGCGCAGCACGGCGTACAACTCCACCTCGCCGCGCGCCTCGGCCGCGCGCGGGCGCAGTTCCGCGCGCAGGCTCGTCCAGTCCACGCCGTGGAAGGACGGGTCGAAGTAGCGCTCGCTCACCTGCTCCCAGACCTCGTCGAAGATGCGCAGGCGCCCCTCGGGCGTCGAGGCGTACTCCGCGCGCCGCGCGCCGCCCGCGGGCGCGAGCGTGGGGAAGAAAGCCATAACCACAGAGAGACAGAGGCACAGCTTAAAGACATAAGTCGTCAAGCTGTGCCTCTGTCTCTCTGTGGTTGACTTCCTCATCCTCTATCCTCAACCAACAACTCTATTACAACTTCGGCGGCTTGCGGAAGTTATAGCGCATGAGGACGCGGACGGGCACGGGCTCGCCTTCGCGCTGCGCGGGGCGGAAGTGCATCCGCCTGACGGTCGCGGCGACCTCCTCGTCGAGGCCGAAGCCCGCCCAGCGGACGACGCGCACGTCGGCGACTTCGCCGTCGGCGCCGATCTCGACGAGCGCGTCCACGGTCGCCTCGGCCTCGGCGCGCGCGGCCGCGTCGGTGTAGGCCGGGCGCAGGCGCCGGTAGGGCGCGGGCTCGCGCAAATCTTTGTTGGCGGCCGAGTCCTCGTCGGTCGAGAGGTCTATGA
>CAXTSK010000503.1:0-4217 GCA_964246655.1 uncultured Pyrinomonadaceae bacterium | reverse complement strand
ACGTACAGGCCGGGCAGATCGGCTACCACTCCGGCCCGGCGATGGCCTCGGCCGACACTTTTTACATCACGGTGAAGGGAAAGGCCGCCCACGGCGCGCAGCCGCAGAACGGCGTGGACTCGGTCGTCGTCGCCTCGGAGTGCGTGCTCGCGCTTCAGAACATTCGGAGCCGTCGCATCGACCCGCTGGAGCCGCTCGTCATCACCGTCGGAACCATCAGGGGCGGCGACGGCTGCGACGTGATCGCGGGCGAGGTGAAGATGTCGGGCACGATGCGCACCTTCAACGACCAGGTGCGCGAGCGCGCCATCGACATGATGCGCGAGACGCTACGGAGCGTCGGGGCCGCCTACGGCGCGACCGTCGAGCTGGAACTCGGCAACGGCAACCCTGTCACCTACAACGAGCCTTCTCTCGTTGAAGAGACGCTGCCGACCATCCGCCGCGTCGTCGGCCCGCAGAACGCGCTCGCCATCAAGCCCTTCATGCCCGCCGAAGACTTCTCCCTCTATCAGAAGGTCGTCCCCGGCTTCTTCTACTTCCTCGGCGTCGGCAACCGCGAGCGCGGCATCACCGCCGGCTGGCACACCGCCGACTTCGACGTTGACGAAGAGAGTCTCGTCGTCGGCGTCAAAGTCATGTCGAACGTCCTACTCGATTACATGGAGCGCCACGCCGGAAAGCAGTAGTCTGTAATCGCCGACCCGAAAAAAAATGACCAAGCGACTGCTCCTTCTGCTCTGTCTCTTTCTGTTCCCGACTGTCGCGCACGCACAAACAGTTCTCCGCTGGGGCGCAGACCCGAGCGGCGGCGCGCCCTACGTCTTCTCCGACCCGGCGCACCCGGACAGGTACGTCGGGTATGAGTTGGAGATGGTCGAGGCGCTGGCGGCCGCGATGAACCGCAAGCCGGAGTTCGTCCCGACCGACTGGGA
Source organism: uncultured Pyrinomonadaceae bacterium (assembly GCA_964246655.1). Classification (GTDB taxonomy): domain Bacteria; phylum Acidobacteriota; class Blastocatellia; order Pyrinomonadales; family Pyrinomonadaceae; genus QHXN01. Next base: position 3,282 of record CAXTSK010000503.1, on the reverse strand, counting down.
GACCATCGTCACCTCTCTGCAACGCGGAGAGTTCGACGTGGTCGTCAACGGGCTCGAACCTACGGAAGACCGCGCGCGCGTCATCCTCTTCAGCAAGCCGTACTACATCTTTCAGCTACAGTTAACTGTTCGTAAGAGCGAGACGCGCATCGGCAAGCTCGAAGACTGCCGCACGCGCGTAGTCGGCACGCTCGGCAACACAGCGGCTTCAAGGTTGATGGAGAAGGAGGGGATTCCCTTCAAAGGCTATGCAGACCCGGTCGGGGCTTACAGAGATTTAGAACTCGGGCGCGTGGACGCGGTGCTGATGGACGTGCCGATGGAGGCGTTCTACGCGCGGCGGAACCCGAAGTTGAAGCCCGCGGGCGAGCCCTTCATGCCCGGTTATTACGTCATCGGCCTGCGTAAAGGGGATACGGCACTGAAGGCCGAGGTTGACGCGGGGATTGATAAGATAGTTCGGGACGGCACGCTCGAACGCATCCTGCGCAAGTGGAACCTCTGGAACGACGCGCAGCTCGACCTCCGTCCGAAACCGGCCGACGGCTCCACGCCCGCGCCGGGGGAGGCGCAGCCGGCCGAAGGGATGAAGTACGAGATGACTTCATCCTCCTTCAACTGGGCGGAAGCGCTCTGGCGTCTGACGCGCGCGGCGGCGGTCACGGTGCTGCTCTCTTTGGGCGCGATGGTCATCGCCGTCACGCTCGGTCTCGGGCTCGCGGTCGGGCAGTCGCGCGGGCCTGCGTTCGTGCGCTTCTTCTGCACCATCTACGTCGAGTTCTTCCGCGGGACGCCGGTGCTCGTACAGTTACTATTTCTCTACTTCGGACTGCCGCTCGTGGGGCTGGCGATGCCGGGCTGGCTGACGGCGCTCGTAGGACTCGGCTTGAACTACGCCGCCTACGAGTCGCAGGTCTACCGCGCCGCGCTCGAAGCCGTCCCGAAGGGACAGTACGAAGCGGCGTACGCTCTGGGGATGTCGCCGGTGCTCGCGTTCCGGCGCATCGTCCTGCCGCAGGCGCTCCGCATCGCCCTGCCGCCGATGACGAACGACTTCGTCTCGCTCTTTAAAGATACTTCGGTTGCGTTCGCTATCTCCGTCTGGGAGTTGGCTACCGCGTACAGAGAATTGGCTAACGCGTCGGGCCAGTTCATGCTGCTCGGCGTCATCGTCTCGGCCTTCTACCTTCTGATGAGTCTGCCGCTCGCGCACCTCGCGCGGCGTTTAGAGTTGAGACTTCAACGGCGGCAAGCCTTACGCGCGGTCGAGGCGGAGGTGGCGGGATGATACGCATCGAGGGCTTAGGGAAAGTCGCGGGCGAGACACGCATCCTGCGCGGCGTCAGTCTCGAAGTGGAGCCGCGCACGGTGCTCGGCATCATCGGCCCTTCGGGCTCGGGGAAGACGACGCTGCTGCGCTGCATGAACGGCTTCGAGCGCATCAGCGAAGGGACGCTCGAAGCGGGCGGCGTCCGGCTGGAAGCGGGACTGAGTGAGAAGGAGTATCAGCGGCGCGTGAAACTTCTGCGCCGACAGGTCGGGATGGTCTTCCAGCACTTCTACCTCTTCCCGCACCTCTCCGTGCTCGGCAACATCTCGGAGGCGCCCGTCCACGTCCTGAAGCGTCAGCGCACGCAGGTCGAACAGGAGGCGCGTCAGCTTTTGGAGACGGTCGGTTTAGGAAAATCCGCGGGTCGCTACCCCGAGTCGCTCTCGGGCGGCGAGCAGCAGCGCGTCGCCATCGTCCGCGCGCTGGCGATGCGTCCCGAAGTCCTCCTCTTTGACGAGCCGACGAGCGCGCTCGACCCCCGCCGCAGCAACGAGCTGGCCGGAACCCTGCGCGGGCTGGTCCAGCGGGGGCAGACGATGGTCATCGTCACGCACTCGATGAAGTTCCTCGAAGACGTGGCCGACCGCGTCCTCTACATGGAGGCCGGCGAGGCCGTCGAGCTGGGCGACACCGCCCAAATCCTCAACGACCCGCAAGACCCGCGCACGCAGGACTTCATCCGCCACGCCGATTGAATCAGAAGGCACCTTGGTGAATAACATGAAGGGGTTAACCACAGAGACACAGAGGCACAGCTTCAACACGGCTAAAGTCTTCAAGCTGTGTCCCTGTGTCTCTGTGGTTAACTCCTTTCGGTTGCACTCAATATGAGAACACTTATTTCGGCCGCCGCACTCGTCATGAACTTGTGCATCGTTGCCAACGCGCAGACGCCCACGCCTTCGCCCACGCCCGCACCGGCGCCGCAGCAGCCGAAGCCCGTGCCCGCGTGGCTCGACCGGCGCGTGCGCGCGGAGGTGTCGAACTTCAAAGGGAACGTCTACCTCTACGCGAAGAACCTCGACACGGGCGCCGTCTACGACTTTGGCGGCGACGAGCCCGTCAGGACGGCGAGCACCATCAAGGTCGCCGTGATGGTCGAGGCGTTCGCGCGCGTGGCCGAGGGGAAGGCGAAGTGGTCGGACGAACTGGTGCTCGGCAAGGAGGCGCGTTACGCGGGCTCCGGCGTGTTGCAGGACTTGGGCGACGGCCTGCGCCTGACCTTGCGCGACGCCGTCACGCTGATGATGACGGTGAGCGACAACACCGCTACGAACATGGTGCTCGACCATCTGACAACCGACGCCGTCAACGCGCGGATGGAGTCGCTCGGCTTCCGGCAGACGCGCATCATGCGCCGCGTCGGCGGCGGCGGTGTGAGCAAGGAAGGCCAGATCGAGGCAAACAAGCGCTTCGGCCTCGGCCGCACGACCCCGCGCGAGTTGGCGACGCTGTTGGAGAAGCTTGAGCGCGGCGAGGTCGTCAGCCCCGAGGTCTCGAAGGAGATGATCGACCTCCTGAAGCGCGAGCAGACGACGGACGGCATCTGGCGCGACCTCTGGCGCGTGCCGAAGGCGACGAAGTCCGGCGCGCTCGACGCGCTGCGCTCGAACGTCGGCGTCATCTACCACACGCGCGGACGCATCGCCCTCGCCGTCACCTGCGACGACATGCCCGAGCCCGACTGGACGGCCGACAACCCCGCCCTCCTCCTCATGTCCCGCCTCTCGGAAATAATCATCGACGGGTTAGGGAAGTGAAAGAGCGCTCGCGGCGGAAACGCAGGCACGATGTTGCGTTCACTAAAATAAAGGTAATGTGTAAAAGTCTGTGCTTGACCTTACAGGTACAGATTCCGGTCAATATTTGTCTGATACCACAAAGCCGTATTTAGCAGCTCATGTTACGCAGCGAGAAGCTGTGCATTGAGTTTGACAACTTCAGCATAAGCC